>JALVEU010000032.1 GCA_027030565.1 Gammaproteobacteria bacterium
CGGCGATCTCGCTCAGAGAAGTGCCGGAGAAGCCCTTCTCGGCGAACAATGCCGAGGCGGCCTCCAGGATCGCCGACTGCCCCGTGGCGCTTTCCGCCCCTGCCTCGCGCGCGCCCTGCATGGAACCCTACACTGACCAACCGTCCGGTCAGTGTAGGGCAGCTGGAATCGGCAGGCAATGCCGGTTCGCTCCACCGCCCCGGCTCCGGCGAGGGCCGGATGCGTCGCGAGATCGCGTATCCTAGGAAGGGGCGGCCTCCCGACTGTGGCTGCTCCGGTCCGTGATCCCCGACCACCGCCCGAAGACGATCAGGCACCCTGCGATGATGCGCGTTGCAATCCATGGGAAGCGGCTCCCCCGGCACCTTCGTGCCCGGGGCGCGGATGTCGGGCTCCGGGGTCCCGCCGGGCGGGGCCGGCGTTGAGTCCGGGGGCGCGTACCATGGCGGCGGCGTTGCGCCTGGAGGGGCTGCGCAAGACCTATCGCAACGGACACGTGGCCCTGGACGGGATCACCATGACCGTGCCCGAGGGCGACTTCTTCGCCCTGCTGGGCCCCAACGGTGCCGGCAAGTCCACCACCATCGGCATCCTCGCCTCGCTGGTGGTCAAGACCGGGGGCAAGGCCTGGATCTTCGGGCACGACATCGACACCGACTTCGCACGGGCGCGCCGGCATCTGGGCCTGGTCCCCCAGGAGTTCAACTTCAACGTTTGGGAGCCGGTGGTGGAGATCCTGATCAACCAGGCCGGGTACTACGGCATCCCACGGCGGCGCGCAGCCACGCGTGCCGAGGAGCTGCTGCACAGGCTCGGGCTCTGGGGCAAGCGCAACCAGCAGGCCCGGAACCTTTCCGGGGGCATGAAACGGCGCCTGATGATCGCCCGCTCCCTGGTCCACGATCCTCGTCTGCTCATTCTCGACGAACCCACCGCCGGCGTGGACATCGAGTTGCGCCGCAGCATGTGGGACTTCCTCAGGGAGATCAACGCCCAGGGCACGACCATCATCCTCACCACGCACTACCTGGAGGAGGCCGAGGCCCTGTGCCGGCACATCGCCATCATCGACCGTGGACGGCTCATCGAGAACACCGCCCTGGATCGGCTCTTGGAACGACTCCACCAGGAGACCTTCGTGCTGTATCTGCGCGAGGCCGCGGAGGACCTGCCGGACCTGGCCGGTCTGCGGCTGCGCCGTGTGGATGCCCGGACACTGGAAGTGGAAGTACCACGCGAGGCAGGCCTCAACCGGCTGTTCGCGGCGCTGGACGATGCGGGCGTCCAGGTCTTGAGCATGCGGAACAAGGCCAACCGCCTGGAGGAGGTGTTCATGTCCCTGGTGGGCCGGGAGCTGGATGAGCGGCCAGCCACGAAGGATACGGCATGAATGCGCGGGAGCGGTGGATCGCCTACTGGACGCTGGTGCTGCGCGAGACCCTGCGCTTCCTGCGCATCTGGATCCAGACGGTGGTCCCGCCCATGGTGACCACCGCCCTGTACTTCGTGATCTTCGGCAATCTCATCGGGGAACGCGTCGGACCCATGGCTGGACACCCGTACCGCGACTTCATCGTGCCGGGACTGATCATGATGTCGGTGATCACCAACAGCTACGCCAACGTGGTCTCGTCGTTCTTCGGGGCCAAGTATCAGCGTCACGTGGAGGAGATGCTCGTGGCCCCGGTTCCCCACTACGTGATCCTCGGCGGCTATGTCACCGGGGGCATCCTGCGGGGACTGGTGGTGGGGCTGGCGGTCACGGCAGTGGCCGCAGTGTTTGCCGAGGTCCGTGTCCACGCGGGCTGGGTCCTGGTGGCCATGGCGGTACTCACGGCCGGGCTGTTCTCCATCGGCGGGTTCATCAACGCCGTCTTCGCGCGCAACTTCGACGACATCTCCTTGATTCCCACCTTCGTGCTCACGCCCCTGACTTACCTCGGTGGGGTGTTCTACTCCATCGATCTGCTGCCCCCCTTCTGGCGGGAGCTCTCGTTGTTCAACCCCATCCTGTACATGGTGGATGCCTTCCGCTACGGCATGCTCGGCGTGCATGACAGCCCGCTGTGGGCGAGTTTCGTCATCGTCCTCACGGCGGGCACCGCCTTGTGGGTGCTGGCCCTCTCCCTCCTGCGTCGCGGCGTGGGGCTGCGCAGCTGAACGCTCGCAGGCCAGAGGGCGGACCAGGGTATCTACGGGGGGCCAGGAGCGGACGGGGCGGGACGACCCGCCGGACTCAATACTCGCGGCGGGCCTGCAGGGCCTCGGCCAGGGTGGAGGCATCGGCGTATTCCAGTTCGCCGCCCACGGGCACACCGCGGGCGATGCGCGTCACGCGCAGCCCCCGCCGACGGGCCATGTCGGCGATCACATGGGCGGTCACCTCGCCCTCCACCGTGGGGTTGGTGGCGAGCACCACTTCCTCGAGCCGTTCGTCACCTAGTCGCGTCTCCAACACATCGAGCCCGATGTCCTCCGGGCCGATGCCATCCAAGGGTGACAGATGCCCCATGAGTACGAAAAAGTACCCCCGGTAGCCCGTACCCTGCAGCAGGGCGGCCACGTCGGCCGGGCTCTCCACGACGCACAGCAGACCGGGATCGCGCCCCGGATCGGCGCACAGTGCACAAAGCTCCGACTCGCTGAGGTTGCGGCAGCGCTTGCAGTGACCCACCTGCTCCGCCGCGGCGTCCAGGGCCCGGGCCAGACGCCGGGCACCCGTCCGGTCACGCTCCAGGAGATGGTAGGTCATGCGTTGGGCCGTCTTGCGGCCCACCCCGGGCAGGCACTGGAACGCCTCGATGAGCGTCTCGATGAGACCCGAATCGGACATCCGAGACTCAGAACAGCTTCAGCCCCGCCGGCAACCCCATACCTGCGGTGAGCCCGGAGAGTTTCTCTTTCATGGTCTCCTCGGCCTTCTGGACCGCATCGTTGAACGCGGCTGCGACGAGGTCTTCGAGCATCTCCTTGTCCTCGCCCAGCAGGCTGTCGTCGATCTCCACCCGCTTGACCTCGTGCCGCCCGTTCATGACCACCCGCACCAGACCGCCGCCGGCCTGCCCTTCGATGTCCAGACGCGCCAGTTCTTCCTGCGCCTTGGCCATCTCCTCCTGCATCTTCTGCGCCTGGCGCATGAGATTGCCCAACGGACCTTTCATGATCGATCTACCTCGTGTGACTGAAACGAAGGGGACCACACCTAGCTGTCTAGCGGATGCACGGACCCCTCGACGATGCGTGCGCCCAGCCGCTCCTTCAGGGCCTGAACCAAGGGATCGGCTTCGATGGCCGCCTCGGCTTCGCGTTGGCGGGCGGCCAGGGCACGCGCCTGCCGCTCTGCCGGTGTCTCGGCTGGCGCCCGCGCCTGGACCCGCATCTCCACCCGCACCCGGGTGCCGAAGTGGGCGCTCAGGGCGGCCTCCAGGCGTTGCTGCGCGTTGCGGGTCAGCAGGCCCCGATGCCCCTCGGCCAGACCCAGCACGACGCCTGCCTCGCCCGCCTCGAGCAGGGCGCAGTTCTCGGCCAGGGCACGGGCCACGCCGCGCAGCTCCAGCGCAGAGACCAGCGCCGCCCAGTCCTCGACGTGCACCCCGCCACCGGAGGGCGCCGGCACAAGCCCTGCCCCGACCTGCGGGCCGGCCGCAGCAGTCGACGGCTCCGGCGGGGGTTGTGCCGTCTGCGCCGGCTCAGAGCTCGGCCCCCTCGTGTTCGAGAGCTGCTCCCTGCCGGCGCCCTCGGGGGCGCCCCTGAAAGGCTCGAAGGCGATCATGCGCAGCAGCACCATCTGCAGCCCGCTGCGTGGGTCGGGTGCCCAGGGCAGGTCCCGCCGCCCTTGCAGCCCGATCTGGTAGAACACCTGCAGGTCCTCGGCACTCACCATCCCGGCCAGCCGCCTCGCCAGGGCATCGACCATCCCGTCCCCGGACCCGAGCGCGGGCAGCGCCTGCAGCAGAGCGCTCCGGGAGAGGACCTCCACCAGGTCCCGCAGCACGCCCTCCAGATCCAGTCCCTGTTCGGCAAGCGCGTCCACCGCGGCGAGCGCCGCCGCGGCATCCCTTCCACCCAGGGCCTCCACCAGCGCCTCCATGTGCTCGGCCGACGCCCAACCCAACATGTCCGCCACCTCTGCCGCGCGGACGGCCCCGGCGCCATAGGCGATGGCCTGGTCCATGAGGCTCAGGGCATCCCGCATGCTGCCATCGGCGGCGCGGGCCAACGCACGCAGCGCAGCGGGCTCGGCCTGCACCCCTTCCTGCTCGGCCACGCGGGCCAGATGGGAGGCGATGCGCTCAGGACTGAGGCGCTTGAGGTTGAACTGCAGGCAACGCGACAGCACCGTGACCGGCACCTTCTGGGGATCGGTGGTGGCGAGGATGAACTTGACGTGCTCGGGTGGCTCCTCCAAGGTCTTGAGCAGCGCATTGAAGCTGTGCCCGGAGAGCATGTGCACCTCGTCGATGAGGTAGACCTTGAAGCGCCCGCGGGCGGGGGCGTACTGCACATTGTCCAGGAGCTCCCGCGTGTCCTCGACACCGGTGCGCGATGCCGCATCCACCTCGATGAGATCCACGAACCGCCCCGCGTCGATGTCCCGGCAGGGCTCACAACCCCCACAGGGGGCGGCGGTGACGCCCGTCTCGCAATTGAGGCACTTGGCGAGAATGCGCGCCAGCGTGGTCTTGCCCACGCCGCGCGTGCCGGTCAGCAGGTAGGCGTGGTGGAGGCGTTGCTGCTCCAGCGCGTTGGTGAAGGCACGCAGGACATGCTCCTGGCCCACCATCTCGTCGAAGCTGGATGGCCGCCACTTGCGCGCCAGGACTTGATAGGCCATGTCGATGGAGTCACTCCGCCGGCCGGGGGCTCCGGCCGGAGCGTGAAAGGGCGGCGGCCCGCACCAGCCGCACTCCGGCGCCCGAATCGGCTGCTACCGTTGCTCCCTTCCGGGCCTGGCGGGGTTCACAACCTATCGTCGCGGAGGGACCGATGCGGGCCACCATCGATCGTTCGGAGGCCGGTCAGACCTCCACCATCTCGAAATCTTCCTTGGTCGCCCCACAGTCGGGGCAGGTCCAGTTGAGGGGCACGTCCTCCCAACGGGTGCCCGGGGGAATCCCCTCGTCGGGTGCGCCCTTTTCCTCGTCGTAGATCCAACCGCAGATCACGCACATCCAGGTCTTGTACTCGGTGGCCACCGCCTCGCTCATCGCTCGTCCCGACTCCTATACAATGCATCCTCGGACCTGCACACAGACCCACCCCGATGCCAAAAGATCCGGCGATTCCCATCGTGCTCGTGTTCGGGGGCTCGGACCCGACCGGCGGGGCCGGCATTCAGGCAGACATCGAGGCCGCGGCGAGCCACG
>JALVEU010000033.1 GCA_027030565.1 Gammaproteobacteria bacterium
ACTGCGGAGTCTGCTGCTGGAGATTCGCGCAGCCTTGAGTCGGGGTGGTGCCGATGCGCAGGTGGTGCTGCATACCTATGGACGCTTGGTCGAGGGGGCGCCCGTCACGACCGAGGAGATGGCCCGCGCCAACCAGGCGCTGAAGGAACTGCTCAAGCGTCTCGGCATCGCATTGGCCGGTATCTTGCCGGGTGCATTCATCACGCTGCCCGTAATCTATGCCCTTGCCCGCCATTTCCATGTGGATCTACTGGTTGGCCATGCAGGCAAGAAACATGAGAACCGCGGCTGAATGGAAGGTATATAGATGAAATCCGAAGAAAAAGAAAAGGCGTCTGAAAAGCTCCGCCAAGCCATCCGTTGGATCGCGTCCCAGCAGGGAGATCGCCGCCGGCTGATCGAAGAGGCCAGCCTGCGTTTCGACCTGTCTCCGGGCGACGAGGAATTCCTACTGCGCCACTTCGCCGAGTCCGGGGACTGAGGGACACCAGGCCCCATCGAGCTCCAGTAGCGGATCCTCGCGCAGCGCAACGCGCACGAAATTGCGTCCGATTCGTCGACGCACGGCATACGTCGCTGCACCCTACGCTTGGCGACGCCGTTCGGCGCATGTCACTTTGGCATGACCATGATGACCCACCATTCAGTCCCTTAACGCTGCGCGCCACACACCGCCTGCCACAATGGCAGGAACAGCGACTGCTCACCATCCTTGATCCTGCTGCCCAGACCCGTCTTGGGTTGGCCAACTGATTGACGCTGCAGGAAAACTTCGAAGCCTGCGGGTACGCACACCCGTACCTGGATCAAACCTTGCGTGCAGTTGCCTTTTGCGGGCGGCAGATCGTGTGCAGTCCATCCACGTCCTGCCCCTGCTGCTTCGACAATTCCATATCAATACGTATTGGGAGGTGAATGATGCAGACTCGTGTGAACCGGTTGATCCGTGCCGCGCTGATGGCGAGTGTCGTGGGGGGTCTCGCCACGGCACAGGCGACCCAGTACGGCATGTCCGGCATGAGTGGCATGTCCGGAATGCAGGGCATGGGCGGCATGTCCGGGATGCAAGGCATGGGTGGCATGTCCGGAATGCAGGGCATGAGTGGCATGTCCGGAATGCAGGGCATGGGCGGCATGTCCGGAATGCAGGGCATGGGCGGCATGTCCGGAATGCAGGGCATGGGTGGCATGTCCGGAATGCAGGGCATGGGCGGCATGTCTGGAATGCAGGGCATGAGCGGCATGTCCGGGATGCAGGGCATGGGTGGCCGTGGCATCTATATGGGCAATATCCACCAAATGCGGGGCATGAGTGGCATGTCCGGGATGCAGGGCATGAGCGGCATGTCCGGGATGCAGGGCATGAGCGGCATGTCCGGAATGCAGGGCATGGGTGGCATGTCCGGGATGCAGGGCATGAGCGGCATGGCAGGTCAGAAAAAACCCTGGTGGAAGGTCTGGAACAAGTAATTCCGGACCCGTCATTCCTGTCTTTCAATACCGCTCACGCCAGTGGACGGTCGGGCACACGGACGTGCCTGTATAGGAATCGTCGTAGAGGTCAGCTAAACAATTCGCCGCAAGCAGCGAATGGGAAATCTCGCGCGGCCCAGAACGCGAGATCTGTCCGCCGAAAGCGGATTGGAACGGCCGTCAGGCCGGGCCGTGGGACCAAGGACGGAAAACCCGGGGTGTACCAGGAAGGCGAGTCCCCGAACACCGCGGAATAGGGTTGCCCGGACGCGCAGTCGATTTTTCGGAACTGCTCGAAACCCATAACACCCGGCATCCGCATCGGGCCAGGCCTTGATCACGACGATCGCCGCCTCGCTGGCGTTCCATGATGCGCCATCCAGGCCGCAGCACGCGGATGGTCCGGCACCTCCTTGAAAAGCCCGTCGCATTCCCCAATCTCCAGCTGCGTCCAGGCATCGCTTCGAGGAGGTGACCATGCATGCACTGCTGGCCCGCATGGGGCTTTTGCTGACCTTGGTGGCGCCCGCACTCGGTGCTGCGGCCGGGATCGAGGGCGCCGCGGAACGGTACCACTTCGAGCCCGGCGACCAGGTCCTGTACGAAACTCGTCTGGCGAGCTGCCCGGTGGGCGAGTTCCTGGAAGACTGGGAGATCGCGCGGGGCGCTTACGAATGTGCCCGCTTCCGCGACCGGATCTGGATCCGCCCCCTTGAACGCAACACCGTGCTGTTCCTCCGGCTGCCTCAGCCGCTGCCGGAGGAATTCTCCCTGGAACTGCCGGTATGGCTCGCCGAACCCGGGTGTCCCTTCGTCGAGGTCACGCTCAACGCCCGGAAGACGCTGACCGAGTTGGAGCGCGACCCCTACGCATTCAAGCGCCACGTACTCCTGGGCGCGCAGCTCGGCTGCAGCCAGCGCGACAGCCTCTTCGGTGCCAGCAACCGACCCGGAGACCTGCGGCTGGAATTCCGGGCGCGGCTCGCCAAGGACCGCATCCATCGCATCGCCGTGCAAGTCCGGCGCAGACAGGTGCGCTTCTTCGTCGACGGCAAACAAGTGGTGCACCGTCCCTTCCGGCCCAGTGAACCCATGGCGGTGCTCGCCCTCCACTTCGCCAGGCACTACGACACACCGAAGCCCTACGCCGAGGCCCCCGCCCTGGTGGGGGACATCCGCATTACAGGCTACAGCCGGCCCGAGGCAGCCCCTGAGCCGGAGCAGGACTTGATCCGCGCCCTCGGTGCGGTACAAACCCCGGAAGGGCTCAAGGTGACCCTGGGCGAGGCCATCCTGTTCGAGTTCGGCAAGTGGGACCTGAAGCCGAGCGCACGTCCCACCCTGGAGAAACTGGCCCGACTCGCCCGGCTGCGCGGCGGCACGGTCCGCGTGCAGGGTCACACCGACGACGTCGGTACCGAACGCTTCAATCGCGTCCTCTCCGAGCTCCGTGCCCACGTAGTCGCCCTGGCGCTTGCCCGCCTGGGCGTGGACCCCAAGCGGCTCGAACCCAAGGGGTTCGGGGAGACGCGCCCCCTGGTGCCCAACGACTCCGAGGCCCATCGGGCACGTAACCGCCGTGTCGAGGTGATCCTCGTCAACGCCTGAGCCTGGCGCAGGTGCGGGCGCAGCGGCTGCCCCGCTCGGATTCCGCTGCAACGGGAATTCCATGCCCTGTCCGTGGTCTCAAGCAGCGCCGGGATCCCCGCGCCGATACCCGTCGGCGTCCATTCGCTTGCTGCAGGAAGCCGAGCCCGCTCACCCGGAGCCGGTGGCGCCCTGGTGCTGTTGGCCCTCGGCCTCTGGGGATGGCGGCAGCAGCGGGCCCGTGCGCGAGCAGCCAAGCGCGGCGATCGCCCGGCGCCTGCACAAGGGCCGCGCCCGGAAGAGCCGGCCGGGCGCGCGGCGCAGCCCGTGGCTGAGCGTCAGTCCGGCAGCGAGCGCGCGCTGCGGGAGCGCTTCCGGATCTGTATCCCCAGGCGTGAGACTCTGGGCCCCACCTCGCCTCACGGTTGGGATAACGAGGGGCTCCACTGCGTTCTGGGGCTGCGAGAAAGCTCATTGGCGCTCCCGTGATGAGTAGAGGACTCTTCCATGGCGGAGAATGTGTTGCCTCATCTCGGCATTCTCCAGCGCGTCGAAGTGGATGAGATCCATCTTGAAGGCGATGGGCAGGTCGTCGATCTCTCCCCATAACTGCGCGAACTCGCGTCCGGACAACGAGGGCGCCACAACGGCGAGGTCGATGTCGGAGCCCGGCCGATGTATGCCCTGCGCGCGCGAGCCGAAGACGAGCACCTTCTCAATGGCCGGATACTTGGCGAAAGTGGCGCGGAGCCTGTCGATGACAGCGGGCGACAGCCCGAGATGGGGCGCTGTTTCGCTCAGCGCCACGATGCGCTCTCCTCGGCGAGCCTGCGCAACAGGGGAAGTGCCGCATCGCAGGCAAAGCGGTACACCTCGCGCGCCAGTTCGTCGTCATAGGTATGGCTGGTCTCGTTGCGTTTCTGCAGCATTTCGGACCATTGGTTGCCGTCCTCCAGCCAATGCGCGGCAACTGCCTCACGAATGGCGGCCCGCGGCGTGGCGGCCTCGATGCCTTCCTCGCCCAGCTTGAGCTTGAGCATCTTCCAGGCCAGCTCGAAACAGACCTCGAAGCGCCGGATGACCGAGTCGCGGATGAACTCGTCCTCGGGTTGCCTGCAGGCATCCTGCAGGCGGTCCACGGCGCGGTGGAACTGCTCGATGCGCTGTTGCAATCGATCACGAGTCATCGGCTGGATTCCGGCGGCACGGATACAGTGTCAAGCCGCAGATCGGGATGAAAATGGGCGGCGACGGGCCCATCTCGCTTGGCGGGAGATCGTGGTCGACCATGCCGCCGTCCTCGGTCGGGCGCCCGGGGCGATGTCGACGAGACGCCCGACGGCCCGCTGAGCGGGCCTCCACTCTGCCCCATCCCAGTGACACCGCGTCCGGCCTCAGCCGTACAGCCCCCGCTGGCGCAGGAAGTGGTAGGTGGCCATCTTGATGGCGTCGTTGAAGACGAACCAGGCCAGCGCATAGGCCCACATGTAGAGGGCGTAGATCCAGCCGATGGGGGTGATGAGGAACCCATAGACGGCGATCAGGGTGCCGAGCACGCGGGTGGAGAAGGTGGCACCGAACAGGATCCAGGAGGGATAGGGCCTTCGCCAAAACCAGTCGTCGATGCGCGTGTTGTATATGGTGCCGTGGCCGGCGATGACCAGCTTGGCGAACATGAACGACTGGATCATCTCGGTGCTGAATTTCAGCTCCATGAGGATGAAGAACAGCAGGAACGAGGACAGCACGCCGGTGATTCCCAGCGTGCTGGCCACGGTGAGCATCTCGGGCATGTTCCAGCGCACGGGCTCGGTCTGGATCTTGGTGTTGTCGTAGGCGATGGCCAGGATGGGGATGTCGTTGAGCAGGGCCAGGATGATGATCATGAGCGCCGTGATCGGATAGAAGTTGAACACCACGATGGACAGCGTCATGAACAGGATGATGCGGATGGTCTCGGCCACGCGGAAGATGGAGTAGCTCTTCATCCGTTCGAAGGTGATCCGCGCCTGCTTGATGGCCTCGTTGATCACCGACAGTCCAGGGGCGGTGAGGATGATGTCGGCGGCGGCGCGGGCCGCGTCGGTGGCATTGGCCACGGCGATGCCGCAGTCGGCCTTCTTGAGCGCCGGCGCGTCGTTGACCCCGTCGCCGGTCATGCCCACGATGTGATCGGCCTTCTGCAGGGTGTCGACGATGTAGTACTTGTCCTCGGGGACCACCTCCGCGAAGATGTCCACGGTCTCGATGACCCGGATGATGGCCGACTCATGGGCCTTGAGGAAGCCA
>JALVEU010000034.1 GCA_027030565.1 Gammaproteobacteria bacterium
CACCACTGAGCCGTGCCGCCTCCAGATCCGCGTCGAACTCACGTGTGCGTGACAGGGCGAGCTGCAACAACGCGCTGATGGTGGGCGCGAACACCAGCAGCAGGAGCCCGGTCCAGGAAATGGCGTACCCGGAGGCCAGGAGCAGGGGGAGGTTGACGAGGATCAGCAGCTGTCCGGTGAGGGACAACGCATCGGTGATGCGCGTGACCACGTCCGCGAGCATCATGACGCGCAGGTCGCCGTTGCGGATATGCGCGATCTCGTGCGCGAGCACACCGGCCAGCTCGCGAAGACTCAGGTTGCGCAGCAGCCCGTCGGTCACAGCGATGGCCGCATGGTCCGGTTCGCCCACGGCGAAGGCATTGAGCATGGCACTGGGCACCAGATACAGACGCGGCGTGCGCGGCAGTCCGGCTCGCTGGGCCAACACCTCGAGCACGCGGTAGACCGCAGGCAGATCCTGGGGTGACAGGGGCAGCGCGCCGTACATGCGCAGGATCATGGCCGGCGACAGACGTGGCGCGAACAACAGCGTCAGGCCGACCATGATCGCGGTCCAGACGAAGGCGTCCCGGCCGAAGATCAGGTGTGCCGACAGCCCGAGCACCCCCATCATGCCCCCGATGAGCAAGGCGGTCTGCAGCAGGTTGTGCAAGCGATGGCGTGTGAATACGGCGTCAGGCATGGACACGGCCCCCGGATGAGGTGGGCCCTAGCATACCTGGGGCGGGACACCGCCGCAGTGCTTCACGCGGCGGTGCATCTGGGGCGGGCTATGCGGGCGAAACGGCGCGGGCAGCGGGCAATGGGGTGGCGGCAGCCTTCCGGCGGGATTTCCCGGGATCGGTGCAGGCATGTGCGTCCTGTCTCGCGGCGGTCGCCTCCTGGTGCGCGCGGTACAGCGCCTCGAACTTGGGCCGCTGACGCTCGATGATCCGGGTGGCCTTGAGGCATTCCGGAAGCGAGGTGGCGCACTCCTCGTCCAGCAGGAAGATGAGGAGCTGCCAGAGCACCGTGGTACTGTCTGTGGTCTTCATCCGCTCCTCCCCGGCCGTAGCCAACCATGTGGATTACTGACCATGAGTCTGTCACATTTGACTCCTCACGGCCTCGGTTCAATCCCGTACGGGTTGATCATGGTCAATATGTAGCGCAGGGGTTGGTTCACAGAATGTTCCGCGCAGCGGCGCTGGGTGCTCGCCACGGTGCTGCGACGGCGCAGGGGAGCACGCCGAGGCGCGCTGTGCTGCACTCCATCCGTCAGCCCTTCCTTGGAGGAGGCCGATGATCGAGATCCGAATCCATGGCCGAGGCGGACAGGGCAACGTGGTGGCCGCCTATCTCCTGGCCACCGCAGCCATCGATGAGGGGCATCATGCACAGGCGTTTCCCAGCTTTGGTGCCGAGCGCCGTGGCGCCCCGGTGGCGGCCTTCGTCCGCATGGATCGCGAACCGATCCTGCGCCGCTGTGAGGTGCGCGAGCCCCACTTCGTCATCGTCCAGGATCCCACGCTCCTGAAGAGTCCGGGCGTGACCGCGGGGCTGCGCGAAGGAGGGCGGGTGCTGGTCAACAGCACGCACTCCTCGGAGGAGATCAGCGAACGCCTCGGCCTGGAGGCGGTGGCGCTGCCGGCCGCCCGGCTGGCCCGCGAGCACCTGGGCCGGCCGGTCCCCAACACGGCGCTGCTGGCGGCCTTTCTCGCGCTCACCGGGGTGCTCCCGGTGGAGGCGCTGGTCAAGGCACTGGCCGAGCGCTTCCGCGGGGAGGTGCTCACCCGCAACGAGGCGCTGGTCCAGGCAGCGGCCCGCGCCGTGCCGCAGCGTGCCTGGAAGGAGGTGACCGATGCCGCAGGCGCTTGAAGGTTCCCAGGCCATCGCCAGAGCAGTGGCGCTCTGCCGGCCTCAGGTGGTGGCGGCCTACCCCATCACGCCGCAAACCCACATCGTGGAGAATATCTCCAAGCTGGTGGCCGACGGGAAGTTCCACTGTGAGCTGGTGAGTGTGGAGAGCGAGTTCTCGGCGGCCTCCGTGGTGCTGGGTGCGGCGGCGGCCGGCTCGCGGGCCTACACGGCGAGCGCCTCCCAAGGCATCCTCCTCATGTCGGAGGTGCTGTTCAACATCGCAGGTCTGCGTGTGCCCCTGGTGCTGACCTGCGCCAACCGCGCGGTGAGTGCCCCGCTCTCCATCTGGAACGACCATCAGGACTCCATGGCGGTACGGGATGCCGGCTGGATCCAGCTCTACTGTGCAGACAACCAGGAGGCCGTAGACACCACCATCCAGGCCTATCGGATCAGCGAGCGTCTGGAGCTGCCGGTGATGGTGTGCGTGGACGGCTTCACGCTGACTCACACGCTGGAGCCCATCGAGCTCCCTTCCCAGGAACAGGTGGATGGGTTCCTGCCCCCCTATCACTTTGCGCGAGCCCTGGATCCCATGCGTCCCCTGAGCATGGGCGAACTGGTGACCCCGGCCTATTTCACCGAAGTGCGTCACATGCACCACACGGCCCTGCGCGAAGCCCTGCCCGAGATCGCCGCCGCGGACGCGGAGTGGGCGGAGGTCTGCGGCCGGCACAGCGGGGGATTGGTGCAGGTGGTCCGCGAGGGTGACAGCGGGATCGGGATCCTGGCCATCGGCTCGGTGGTGGGGACCTTCGCCGATGCGGCGGACCATCTTGCGGATTTGCCTGCCGCGCGCCTGATCCGGCTACGCTGCTTCCGCCCGTTTCCGGATGCCGCGCTGCGCGAGGCGTGCCGTGGACTCACCGACCTGGTGGTGGTGGAACGGGCCCTGTCGCCGGGGGCGGGGGGGATTATCGGCACGGAGGTGCGCGCAGCGCTGCGCACCATGCGCGACGCCCCGCGCGTACACAACTTCGCTGTGGGACTCGGCGGCCGCGACGTGCCTCTGGAACTCTATCCGAGACTGATCGAGGCCGCTCGCGCCGAGGAGGAGACCGGATTCGCCATCCTGGACCTGGAGCCGGAGAAACTTCCCGAGGAGGGCCTGTCGAGATGAGCGCTGGACCCCATCATCCGCTTCGTGATCACCAGCCTCGCTTCCAAGGGCTGGATTCCGGCCACCGGGCCTGTCAGGGCTGCGGCGAGGCCCTGGCCGCCAGACTGGTCACGGAAGCGGCCGGGCCGGACGTGATCGTCTCCAATGCCACCGGCTGCCTCGAGGTCTTCACCACGCCCTGGCCGGAGACCGCCTGGCGCATCCCATGGCTGCATTCGCTGTTCGAGAATGCCGCCTCGGTGGCCGCCGGCATGGAGGCCGCCATGCGTGCCCAGGGCCGGGATACGAAGGTGCTGGCGTTCGCGGGCGACGGGGGGACCTTCGACATCGGCATGCGGGGCCTGTCCGGGATGCTCGAGCGCGGCCACAACGTGCTCTATGTATGCTTCGACAACGAGGCCTACATGAACACCGGGGTGCAGCGTTCCAGTTCCACGCCCCACGCCGCCATGACGACCACCTCGCCGCCGGGCCGCGAGCGGATGGGCAAACGGCATCTGAAGAAGGACCTGCTGGCCATCGTGGCGGCACATCACATCCCCTACGCCGCGACGGCCTCGGTGGCCTATCCCTCGGACCTGCGCAAGAAGGTGCGCCGGGCCATGGGCATCGAGGGCCCCACCTTTCTACTGGTTCATTCCCCTTGTCCTCTGGGTTGGGGACACGACAGCGCTCTGAGTATCGAGGTGGCCCGTCTGGCGGTGCAGACGGGGCTGTTTCCCGTGGTCGAGATGGAACGGGGCTCTGTGGCCTCGGTGATGCCTATTCGGGAGCCCTGTCCGGTGACCGACTACCTGAAGCTGCAGCGTCGCTTCCGCCATCTGTTCGCGGACGATCCGCGTGCGCGCGAGGAGCTGGAGCACCTACAGGCGTTGGCCGACCACAACATCGAGGTGTATGGGCTCAAGGCCGAGGGCCCCGATCCGCTGGATACCGAAGGAGCCGACACCGTGCGTCGCGGAGGGATGCGCTATGCCTAGACTCACACCAGCGGCAGTCGCCTATCCGGGCAGCTCACTGGCCTTCAAGACCGGCGACTGGCGAGTCGAGCGGCCCGAACACCGACACCGGCCGGCGCCCTGTCACGCGGCCTGTCCCGCCGGCGAGGATGCCCAGGCCTACCTCGCCTATGTGGAGTTGGAGCGTTTCCGCGAGGCCTGGGAGACCCTGGTGGCCGCCAACCCGCTGCCGGCCATCACCGGCCGAGTCTGCCACCATCCCTGTGAGCAGGCCTGTAACCGCGGGCAGTACGACGAGGCCATCGCCATCCATCACGTGGAGCGCTTCCTGGGGGACGAAGCCATCGCGCACGACTGGCCTTACCCCATCGAGCCGGTACCGGCCGATGCCCCTGAGGTGGCGGTGGTCGGCTCCGGACCCGCCGGCCTGTCCTGTGCCTACCATCTGCTGCGCCAGGGTCTGCGCCCGGTGGTGTTCGAGGCGTTGCCCATGGCCGGAGGGCTCTTGCGCTCGGCCATTCCGGCCTACCGTCTGCCGCGCGAGACGTTGGATGCGGAGATCTCGCGGCTGTTGGCCGCAGGCATCCGCTTTCAGGGCGAGACGCGGCTGGGCCGGGACGTGGCCCTGGACGAGCTGCGTCGTGATTATGCGGCCGTCTTTCTCGCGGTGGGATTGCAGAAGCCGCGGGACTGGAGCGTGGGCGGCATGACACCGTCGGATCTCCATCCCGGCCTCGACCTGCTCAAAGAGTGGATGGAGGTGGGCGAGGTCCCGGAATGGCGCAGCGTCGCCATCGTCGGAGCCGGCAACACGGCGGTGGACCTGGCTCGAATCATGCGCCGCGCGGGGATACCGGAGGTCCACATCATTTCGCACAAGGCCATACCCGGGCGTGGCGCACCACCCGAGGACACCATGCCCGCCATCCCTCGTGAAGTCCATCAGGCCCTGGAGGAGGGCGTACAGATCCACGAACATCGGGGCGTGCAACGCCTCATCCTGCGCGGCGAGCGCGTGGTGGGCATCGAGATGGTCCACATGAAGAAACTGCCGGGCCCGGATGGACGTCTGCACCGCGTGCCCTTCGAGGGCACGGAGCACATCCTGCACGTGGATCAGGTCATCCCAGCGGTGGGTCAGGAGGTGGAACCCGAGGGGCTGGAAACGATCCTCGACGGGCGTCACTGGCTGCCGGCCGACGAGTGGGGGCGGCTGGAGGGTCGTCCCGGGATCTACGTGGGTGGCGATGTGCGGGGCGACCACGGCACGGTCACCGAGGCGGTGGGTGACGGGCGACGCGCAGCCCTGGCCATCGCCCGGGCCGTGCGCGGCCAGGGACTGCCGCAGGAGCGCAGC
>JALVEU010000035.1 GCA_027030565.1 Gammaproteobacteria bacterium
GCCTGCGTGAACCGTTCTTCCACCGGCTCGTGCATCCACTGGTGGAAGTGATGGGCACCGCCTATCCGGAGCTGGCCGCGTCGGCGGATCGCGTGGTGGCGGCCTTGCGCCGTGAAGAAGAACGCTTCGCCGAGACCCTGGAGCAGGGGCTGAAGATCCTGGAGGAGGACGTGGCCAGGCTTGCCGGGACGATCATTCCGGGCGAGACCATCTTTCGGCTCTACGACACCTACGGGTTCCCGGTGGACCTCACGGCGGACATTGCCCGCGAACGGGGCTTGGCCCTGGACATGGAGGGCTTCGAACGCCTCATGGCCCAACAGCGCGAGCGGGCCCGGCGTGCCAGCCATTTCGAGGCGGACTACTCCGGGGTGCAGGACCTCGCCCTGCGCACCGAGTTCACCGGCTACACGCGCGAAGTGGATCAAGGGACCATCGTGGCACTCTTGCGAGACGGCCGGAGGGTGGAGCGCCTCGACGCGGGCGAGGAAGGGATGGTGGTCCTGGATCGGACGCCCTTCTATGCGGAGTCCGGCGGCCAGGTGGGCGACACCGGCCTCATCGAAGGTCCGCATGGGCGGTTCCGGGTCACCGACACCCAGAAGCGCGGCGAGGCGCACGTGCACATGGGCGTCGTCGAGCAGGGGTGGTTGGCGGTCTCGCAACAGGTTACGGCGCGTATCGACGCCGAGCGCCGCCACGCCATCCGGCTGAATCACTCCGCGACCCACCTCCTGCACGCGGCGCTGCGCAAGGTCCTGGGCCCCCATGTGGTCCAGAAGGGCTCGCTGGTCGCCCCGGATCGGCTGCGGTTCGACTTTTCCCATCCCGAGCCGGTGACCGCCGAGCAGCTCCGTGAGATCGAGCGGTTGGTCAACGAACAAATTCGTGCCAACGCCGAGGCGCAGGCCCAGGAGATGCCCATGGACGAGGCCCTGAAGCAGGGTGCCATGGCCCTGTTCGGAGAAAAGTACGGGGACCGGGTACGGGTGTTGAAGATCGGGGAGTTCTCGGTGGAGCTGTGCGGGGGCACCCACGTGCGGCGAGCCGGTGACATCGGGCTGTTCAAGATCGTCTCGGAGTCGGGCGTGGCGGCCGGCGTGCGCCGTATCGAGGCGTTGACCGGACAGGCGGCCCTGGACTGGATCGAAGAGCAGGAACGCAAACTGGGGCACATCGCCAGCCTGGTGAGAGGGGGTCCCGAAGACGTGGACCGGAAAGTGGAGCAGGTGGTGGAACGCAGCCGGGCGTTGGAAAAGGAGCTCGAGCGCCTCAAGGCCAAACTGGCTGCACAGGCGGGGCAGGACCTCGCGGCGCGTGCACTGGACGTGCAGGGCGTCAAGGTGCTTGCGGAACGGCTGGAGGGTGCCGATCCCAAGACCCTGCGAGAGACGGTCGATCGTCTCAAGAACAGGCTGGGTAGCGCTGTCGTGGTGCTGGGCACCGTGCGTGAAGGCAAGGTCAGTCTGGTGGTGGGTGTCACCAGGGATCTGACCGATCGCATCCAGGCCGGCGAGCTTGCCAACGTCGTGGCGCAACAGGTGGGCGGCCGAGGCGGCGGCCGGCCCGACATGGCTCAGGCGGGTGGTACACGACCCGATGGGCTCGCCAAGGCGCTGGAGTCCGTGCCGTCCTGGGTCGAGGAGCGCCTGGCGGCGGCCGCCCAGGGCGCCTGAACGGCGTAGACCTTTCTTCGATCCCATCCGGACACGCCGGTGTCGGCGTCTTCGATGAAGACCGTACCTTCCGTCCGGCACGGGGCCAGCGGCTATAATCACGCGCTTTACGCAGGAACGGAATCTTCGCATGGCCCTGATCGTCCAAAAGTACGGCGGCACTTCGGTGGGGAGCCCGGAGCGCATCGAGCGGGTGGCCGAAAAGGTGCTCGAGACCACCCGGCAGGGCCATCAGGTGGTGGTGGTCGTCTCGGCCATGAGCGGGGAGACCGACCGTCTGCTCGACCTGGCACATCGGATCGATCCCCAGGCGGGGGGGCGCGAGCTGGACGTCCTGCTCTCCACGGGCGAGCAGGTGACCATCGCCCTGCTGGCCATGGCGCTGCACCGGCGCGGCTGCCCGGCGGTGTCCTACACCGGGGCCCAGGTGCACATCCTCACCGACAGCGCCCACAACAAGGCGCGCATCCGGGAGATCGACGGTGCGCGTGTACGGCGTGACCTGGAGGCTGGGCGTGTGGTGGTGGTCGCCGGTTTTCAGGGCGTGGACGAACACGGCAACATCACCACGCTCGGGCGGGGCGGATCGGACACCACGGCAGTGGCGCTGGCAGCGGCCCTCGGGGCGGACGAGTGCCAGATCTATACGGACGTGGATGGAGTCTACACCACGGACCCGCGGATCGAGCCGCGGGCACGGCGGCTCGATCGCATCACCTTCGAGGAGATGCTGGAGATGGCCAGCCTGGGATCGAAGGTGCTGCAGATCCGCGCCGTCGAATTCGCCGGCAAGTACGACGTGCCGCTGCGTGTCCTGTCCTCCTTCGAGGAGGGGCCGGGCACGCTCATCACCTACGAGGCCGACCAAATGGAACAGGCACTGATCTCCGGAATCGCCTTCAATCGCGACGAGGCTCAGCTCACCGTCACAGGGGTGCCGGACCAGCCTGGAGTGGCTGCCCGCATCCTGGGCCCCATCTCCGATGCCAATATCGAGGTGGACATGATCGTCCAGAACGTGGCCGCCGATCGCCAAACCACGGATTTCACCTTCACGGTGCACCGCAATGACTACGAACGTGCGCTGGAGATCCTCCGCCGGACGGCAGAGGAGCTTGGAGCGCGCAGCGTGGAGGGGGATCCCGCCATCGTCAAGGTCTCGCTGGTGGGGGTGGGCATGCGCTCGCACGCCGGGATCGCCGCGGAGATGTTTCGCGCTCTGGCCGAAGAGGGCATCAATATTCGCATGATCTCCACCTCGGAGATCAAGATCTCGGTGGTGGTCGATGAAAAGTACTTGGAACTCGCGGTTCGCACCTTGCATCAGGCTTTTGGTCTGGATGCCGAACCGGGGGAAGGGGTGGCCTGAACAGCGCTTGTACCGGTGCAGCAAATTCGCCGTTTCGCATGGCTGACGCAGATGGTAAAGTTGATGAAGGCATCATAAAATATTCGACAGGTGTACAGGCTAGGTCCTGTACGAGTCCGAGCAGCGAGCGTTCAGGATGAGCCTGGGCTGTGAAGGACGAAGGACGGTACAGAAAATAACAATAAAAACAACCGGATCCAATCACGGAGCAGCAAGGACATGTTAATTCTCACGCGTCGAGTAGGTGAAACGCTAATGATCGGTGACGAGGTCGCCGTGACAGTGTTGGGTGTAAAGGGGAATCAGGTACGCATCGGGGTGGATGCCCCGAAACATGTTGCAGTGCATCGCGAAGAAATCTACGAGCGGATCCGCCGTGAGCGCGAGCAGCAGAAAGCAGCCGGATCCGAATAAGTGGCAGGAGTCTCCCACGGAGCCGGGCCAAGATAACATTGGTTAGTGGGCGAGTCAGTGCAAGACGCATGGGGTGCCGGATGCAAGGCATATACTATGATGCAGGCCGGCGAGCGTTCGGGCACCATACCCCGCAGCGGGGCGCCGGCGCAGGCCGTGCATCGGCGTTTCCCCCGCGACCTGCCGGGTGCCTTGTTTGCCTTGGATGTCGTCATCGATTGCACTTGCGGTTATCATTGCGTCCTCAAAAGCCTTACAGGTGACGGAAAGCACCCAGAGTGACGAGTGTCGGGTCACGGCACCGGCTGGGGCTTGGTCGGGTCATCGAGGACCATCCGGGACGCACCGCGCAGCCCCGTAGAGATGGGCCGGACGCGCTGAAGGTTTCCCCGAGGGACAGACCTTCCCAGTACGCAGGTGAACTTCGTTTCGGAAGTACACTACGGCGGTACATGGAGTTCATAGAACCTGGAGAGGTGGCCGAGTGGCTGAAGGCGCTCCCCTGCTAAGGGAGTATGGGGCTAATAACTCCATCGAGGGTTCGAATCCCTCCCTCTCCGCCATGGATGAGCCCCGCGTCGCTGAACCCGGCGCGGGGTATCGTCGTGTACGCAACGGCACAGAAAAACATCCGCTACAGCCGCCCCTGCGCGCGCCGTTGGGACGTGCAGACGGATTGGCATGAAGGCGCACCACCAACAAATCCATCCACGAAGGGAGGGCACTCGATGAGCGTACCCATCAAGCAGCTCAAGGGGATGACGGACGAACTGGCCGCCAAGCTCTCCGAACTTGGCATCACGAACTCGGACAAATTGCTGCAGGCGGCCGCCACGCCCAAACAGCGGCGGGAACTGGCCAAGCAGACCGGGGTCAAGGAGCGTGACATCTTGGAGCTGGCCAACCGCGCTGATCTGTCTCGAATCAAGGGCGTGGCGGGTGTGTTCTCCGATCTGCTGGAAAAGGCGGGTGTGGACACCGTCAAGGAGCTCGCTCAACGCCGCCCCGACAATCTGCATGCCAAGATTCGGGAGGTCAACGAAAAGGAGGGACTGGCCAAGCGGGTTCCCACGCTCGCCGACGTGGAGAGCTGGGTCGGGCAGGCCAAGACCCTGGACAAGGTCCTCACCTACTGAGGCACTCAGGTCTGCTGTCCGGTCAGGAGCTCGATCAGTACCATCAGGGCGATCGCCCAGATCACGAAAGCGATACTCGCGGACCAACGCGCGCGGCGCCGTTCGGCCGCCGTACGGGGTCGCACGCCTCGACGCCAAAAGACCGCCTTCGCCGACAGATTGACGCCGACGATATTGACGGCGAGCAGCGTGGCGGCATCGCGTGCGAGCTCCCAGTTCTGCGTCGCGAGCATGATGCCCACGGTGCAGGCGGGGGGCAGGAGGGCCACGGCAACCATAACGCCTACGAGGGTCATGGGGGCCCCGCCGGTGAGTGAAACGACGGCTGCCGCGCCTGAGGCCAGGGCGAGCACCATTGTGGCCAGATTCACGTGGGTGCGTGCCAGCAACTCGGCCGTGTCCCAGGCAATGGGGAACACGTAACCGATGATGCTGCTGAGCGCCAGGGCCAGCGCGATGCCCGTGATCGCGGTCACCAGGGAGCGACTGATCAGGGTTGGATCGCCCAGGGTGGTGCCCAGCGCGAGGGCCAAGTTTGGCCCCAGTAGTGGGGCGATCACCATGGCGCCCACCACCACGGCCACATTGTTTTCGGTCAGCCCCACCGTGGCCACCACGGCCGACAGGACCACTAGGATCAGATAATTGGCATCCAGCCGAGCGCCCCGGGAGACTTCGGCCACCAGTTCCTCACGGCTGGGGCCTACGGTTCCACGCCTCGTCTCGCCGCGCGTCTCG
>JALVEU010000036.1 GCA_027030565.1 Gammaproteobacteria bacterium
TCACGGGCTACACCTACACCTTCCTCATGAACGGTGTGCCGCCGGCCACCGGCTGGATCGGTCTGTTCAAGCGTGGGGAAAAGGTGCGCCTGCGCATCATCAACGGCGCGGCCATGACCTTCTTCGACTTCCGCATCCCCGGGCTCAAGATGACCGTGGTGGCCGCCGACGGCCAGGAGGTCGAGCCGTTCACGGTGGACGAGTTCCGCATCGGTGTGGCGGAGACCTACGACGTGATCGTCGAGCCCAAGGACGACCGTGCCTACACCCTGTTCGCCCAAGCCATCGACCGCACGGGCTACGCCCGCGGCACCCTCACCCCGGATCCGGCCATGCTGGGCGAGGTCCCGGAGATGGACCCGCTGCCCATCCTCACCCACATGGACATGGGCATGGCCCATCACATGGGCCACGGCGGCATGGGGCACGGCGGATCGGGCTACGGCGGCGGCATGGACCACGCCGGCATGAACCACGGCGCCGGCACCGGCATGGATCACTCCAAGATGAACCATGGCTCGGGTGGCATGGACCATTCCAAGATGCAACACGGTTCGGGAGGGATGGACCACGCGGCCATGGGCCATGGCGGCGGGGGTGGCATGGACCATGCCGGGATGCAGCACGGTGCCGGCGGGATGGACCATGCGGCCATGGGGCATGGCAAGGGACCGGGCGGACCCGGCATGGCTGGCTACGGCAGCGCCAACGAGGTGATCCACCATCCCACCGAGTTCGGCCCCCAGGTGGACATGCGGGCCGAGGCCCCCATGGCGCGCCTGGACGACCCGGGCGTGGGGCTGCGTGACAATGGGCGGCGCGTGCTCACCTACGCGGACCTCAAGAACCGGCACCGCACCCCCGATCCGCGCGAGCCACGGCGCGAGATCCAGCTCCATCTCACCGGCAACATGTCCCGTTACATGTGGTCCATGAACGGCATCCGCTTCGCCGACGCCGAGGACCTGCCCTTCGAGTACGGCGAGCGCCTGCGCATCGTCCTGGTCAACGACACCATGATGAACCACCCCATCCACCTCCACGGCATGTGGAGCGACCTGGAGACCGGGGACCCCGACCACATCCCGCGCAAGCACACGGTGATCGTCCAGCCGGGGGCCAAGATCAGCTATCTGGTCACGGCCGACGCCATGGGCGGGTGGGCCTATCACTGCCACCTGCTCTACCACATGCCCGGTATGTTCCGGAAAGTCGTCGTGCGCTGAGGGAGGACAACATCATGAAAATGCGCAATGTCTTGGTCGCGTTGGCGGCACTGGGCGCCTCGTTCACGGCACGGGCCGGGATGGAGGACGACCCCTTGCTCGCGACGATCTTCGTGGACAAGCTGGAGTACCGGGCCGGCGGCGAATCGTCCTTCGTGTGGGACACCGATCTGTGGATCGGCAAGGACCTGAACAAGCTCTGGCTCAAGACCGCCGGCGAGGTGGCCGACGGGACGGTGGAGGATGCCGACGTACAGGTCCTCTACAGCCGCGCCATCGCCCCGTATTGGGACGTGCAGGGGGGCTGGCGGCACGACTTCGGCACCGAGACCGACCGCGATTGGTTCACGGTGCGGCTCCAAGGGCTGGCACCCTACTTCTTCGAGGTGGACACGGGCCTGTTCGTGGGCGATCGGGGGAACATCGGCTTCGACTTCGAGGCCGAGTACGAGATCCTCTTCACCCAACGGCTGATCCTGTCGCCGTTGGTGGAGCTGTCGGCCTACAGCCTCACCGACGAGGCCATGGGCCGGGGCTCGGGCCTCTCGGACCTGGAGCTGGGCCTGCGCCTGCGCTACGAGTTCCGGCGCGAGTTCGCGCCCTACATCGGCGTCAACTGGTTCAAGCTGTTCGGCGGCACCGCCGATTTCACCGAGGAGGAGGGCGGCGACACCGACGGCTTCCAGTTCCTCGTGGGTCTGCGGGCCTGGTACTGACGGCCTGGGCTACAGGGAGCGAGTAGGAGAGGCCGGATCAGCACAAGCGCATCCGGCGAATCATGCTTGCGCGGTAGAATTTGGTCTGGACGAACGAGGGCTCGTGCAAGGCGCGGCACCATGACCGCACCCGAACCCAGAGACGATCGACACCACACCTACGGCGAGTACCTCACCTGGCCGGAGGACGTGCGCTACGAGCTCATCGACGGCGTGGCCTATCTGATGGCGCCTGCACCCGGCCTCTCGCACCAGGATGTGGCTGGAGAGATCTATCTCCAGCTCAGACAGCAGCTGGATGGCACGGGATGCCGCCCCTACATCGCCCCGGTGGACGTCCGCCTGCCGAAAGGGGACGAGGCCGACGAGGAGATCGACACGGTGGTCCAACCGGACGTCCTGGTGGTCTGCGACCCAGGGCGACTGGACCCGCGCGGAGTCCGCGGCGCACCCGATTTCGTGGTGGAGGTGGTCTCGCCCTCCAGCGCCTACCACGACCACCGGCGCAAACGGGCCGTCTACGAGCGCGCCGGCGTGCCCGAGTACTGGCTCGTCGATCCCGTGGAACGCCTCGTAACGGTCTATCGGCTGCAAGGGAGCGAATACGGCAAGCCGGAGATCCATCCGTTGGAGGGGCAAATTCCGGTGAAGGTGCTGGATGGCGTGGTGATCGACTGGGAGCCGCTCCAGGACCGGCTGCCCGAGCAGGCGCCCTGACGATGCGCCCGAGAGCGGGACGCCGGCCGCCGCCGGCTTCTTCGCCCCTCTTCAGCGCGCCTTGCGCCGCTGACGCACCGCCTCGAACAGGGCCACACCCGCCGCCACCGAGACGTTCAAGCTCTCGGCACCCGGTGCCATGGGGATGCGCAGCAGGCCGTCGCAGTGCTGTCGTACGATACGACGCAGGCCGCGCCCCTCGGCCCCGAGCACCAGGGTGCAGGGGCGGGACAGCGGCGCGTCGTAGAGCACCTGCGTCCCCTCCCCCGCCAGGCCCCACACCCACAGTTCCAAGCGTTTGAGCCGCTCCAGCGCCTGGCCCAGATTGGGCACCACTACCAGGGGCAGACGCTCCGCCGCGCCGCTGGCGGCCTTGCGTGCGGCGGGGGTGAGAGGAGCAGCACGGTCCTTGGGAACCACCACGGCCCGGGCACCGGCGGCGTGCGCCGTGCGCATGCACGCGCCCAGGTTGTGCGGATCCGTGACGCCGTCCAGCGCCAGGAACAGGGCCGGCGTGTCTTCCCGCGGCGCGGCCAACCCGTCCAGGTCGCCCAGCCCCAGCGGGGGCGGCGGGCGATACCGGGCCACCACGCCCTGGTGGTGTGCGCTCCCCGCCTTGCGTTCCAGTGCGGCCGCCTCCGCGCGCTGCACACGGACCCCGGCGCTCGCCAGGCGCTCGAGCAGCGCGGCCGTGCGCGCATCGTGGCGGCCGCGCTCGACCCACACCTCCAGCAGCCGTTCCGGGTGGACCTCGGCCGCCGCGAGCACCGCGTGGAAACCGTACAGGAAGACGGGCTTGGCGGCCACGGCGGGTGACGGATCAGGCCGTCGCCTTCTTGCGTGACCTGCGCCGGCGCGAGCGCTTCTTTTTCTTCGGGGCCTTTTCGGCCTCACGGGCCTTGGGTGGCTCTGCAAGGACCAAGTCGATCTTGCGCTCGTCCAGATCGACCCGCGCCACCTGTACGCGGACCGGATCCCCGAGCCGGAACACCTGGCCCGAGCGCTCGCCCTTGAGGCGATGGCCGATGGGATCGAAGTGGTAGTAGTCTTCGGGCAGCGTGGTCACATGCACCAGGCCGTCCACGTAGATGTCACGGAGCTCGACGAACAGCCCGAAGGAGGTCACGCCGCTGATGATCCCGTCGAAGACCTCGCCCACCTTGTCCATCATGTACTCGCACTTGAGCCAGAGGATGGCGTCGCGAGTGGCCTCGTCGGCGCGACGCTCGGTCATGGAGCAGTGCTCGCCCAAGACCTGCATCTCGCTGGGCGTGTAGTGGAACTCCGAGGGCTTGCCACCATGCAGGCGGTGCCGGATCCCGCGATGGACCAACAGGTCCGGATAGCGGCGGATGGGCGAGGTGAAATGCGCGTAGATCTCCAGCGCCAGTCCGAAGTGCGGCCTGCGCTCCGGGGAGTACACCGCCTGCGGCAGCGTGCGGAGCATGACCGTCTGGATCAGGTGCGCCTCCGGGCGTCCCTCGATCTGCTTCAGCAGCTTGGCGAAGTGCTTGGGCTTGGGTGCATCGCCCCCCTCGAGCTTCAGGCCGAACTCGGCCAGGAACGTGCGCAGGTCCTCGATGCGCTCTGCATCGGGCCTGTCGTGCACCCGGTACAGGGTCGGCATGCGGTGGCGCCGCAGAAACTTCGCCGCACACACGTTGGCCGCGATCATGCACTCTTCGATGAGCTTGTGGGCGTCGTTGCGCTCCACGGGCACGATGCGCTCGATCTTGCGCTCGGGTCCGAACTCGATCTTGGTCTCCACGGTCTCGAAGTCGATGGCGCCGCGGCGCTCGCGCTGACGCCGCAGGGCCCGGTAGAGCGCGAACAGGTCCTCCAGGTGCGGGACGAGCTTTCGGTAACGCTTGCGCAGGCCCTTGTCCCCCTGGACGATCATCGCCGCCACCTCGGTGTAGGTGAGACGCGCGGCGGAGCGCATCACGCCCTCGTAGAAGCGATAGCCCTTGACGCGGCCACTGGGCTCCACCTGCATCTCGCAGACCATGCACAGGCGGTCGACCTTGGGGTTGAGTGAGCACAGCCCGTTGGACAGGACCTCGGGCAGCATGGGCACGACCCGCTCCGGGAAGTACACCGAGGTGCCCCGGTTGCGCGCCTCCTGATCCAGTGCCGAGTCCACCTCCACATAGGCCGACACGTCGGCGATGGCCACGATGAGCTTCCAACCCCTGTCGTCCTCGAGTGGCTCACAATAGACCGCGTCGTCGAAGTCCCGCGCGTCCTCCCCGTCGATGGTCACCAGGGGCAGCTTGCGCAGGTCCACCCGTCCCTTCTTGGCCGACTCCGGGACCTCCTCGGGGATGCGGGCGGCCTCCTCGCGTACGGCCTCGGGCCACTGGTGAGGCAGCCCATGGGCGCGGATGGCCACGTCGATCTCCATACCCGGCTGCATGTGCGCGCCGAGCACCTCGACGATGCGCCCGATGGGGGGCGTGCGCGGCGTGGGATGGGCGAGGATGGCGGCCACCACCATCTGCCCCGGCTCCGCCCCATCCCGGTGTTCCGGGGGGATCAGTACGTCCTGCGTGAGCCGCTTGTTGTCGGGGACCACGAAACCGATGCCGCCCTCCAGATAGAAGCGCCCCACCACCTCGTGGTTGCGGCGTTCCAGCACCTCCACCACGGAAGCTTCCCGGCGCCCCCGCCGGTCCACCCCGACCACGCGCACCAGCACGCGATCCCCATGCATGACCGTGCGCATCTCCCGGGGGCTCAGGAAGACGTCCTCTCCGCCCTCGTCCGGCTGTACGAAGCCGAAGCCGTCTGGATGGGCGATCACGTGCCCTGCAACCAGCTCGCCGCCCGAGACCAATAGATACGCCCCCTTGCGGTTGCGCACCACCTGGCCGTCGCGCTCCATGGCACGCAGACGTCGGCCCAGGGCCTCGAGTTCGTTTTCGTCTTCCACTCCGAGCTCGGCGGCCAGCTCCTCGAAGCGCAACGGTCGGCCACGCTCTTCGAGTACCTGGAGAATCAGCTCGCGGCTCGGGATGGGATGGTCGTAGCGTTTCGCCTCGCGGGCGCGAAAGGGATCACGCCGTGGGGATCTTCTGGGCATGGGGGGGTCCTGGACATGTGGCCATGGGGGCGCTCACTGGCGCCGCGAGAGCAACCGGTGGCACGATGCGGGGGATTATACGTGACGCCGCCCCGGGCGCAGGCACGGCCAGGGCCGCAGCCCGAACCCGCCCCACAGCCGCGATTTGACAAAGCGCAAGCGGCGTCTACTTTCAATTGAGTGGATACCGATACCTTCCGGGCAGGATGCCTCCCACCCGGAAACGATTCTCGAGCCACTAGGGAGAGAAGCCGCCATGAGACATCGCATTCGCAATCTCGCGCACGCCGCCGCGGCCGGTCTGGTGTTGCTGGCCACCGGGGCGACCCCCATCTTCGCCGACGAGACCTGCATGTCCCCGTACATGGCCAAGATCACGGGTCAGGAGGACTTCGTCTACGTCTGGACGCTGGGCATGGAAGGCGTGGGCGACGAGCAGGACAAGCTGGTCACCATCGCCGTCAATCCCGAGTCCCCGGACTACGGTAAGGTCGTGCACACGCTGTCGGTGGGCGGGCGCAACGAGGCCCACCACTCGGGCTTCACCGACGACCGCAAGTACCTCTGGGCCGGGGGACTGGACAACAGCAAGATCTTCATCTTCGACGTCCACTCCGACCCGGCCAAGCCCAAGCTGCACAAGGTGATCGACGACTTCGTGGCCCGCTCCGGGGGCGTGGTGGGCCCACACACCATGTATGCGCTGCCCGGTCGCATGATGATCACGGGACTGTCCAACAACAAGGACCACGGTGGGCGCACGGCCCTGGTGGAATACACCAACGAGGGCGAGTACGTGGCCACCCACTGGATGCCCACCGACGACAACCTGCAGGGGGCGAAGAAGGCCGGCAAGTACGCCGACGGCTACGGCTATGACGTGCGCGCCCTGCCCCGACGCAACGTGCTCGTCACCTCCTCGTTCACGGGCTGGTCCAACTACATGATGGACTTCGGCAAGATGCTGAAAGACCCCGAGGCCATGAAGCGCTTCGGCAACACAGTGGTGGTGTGGAACCTGCATACCCGCCAGCCCAAGAAGATCTTCGACGTGCCCGGTGCCCCGCTGGAGATCCGCTGCGCCTGGGGCCCGCACCACGACTACTGCTTCACCACCACGGCCCTCACCTCCAAGATCTGGCTGATCTACGAGGACGACCAGGGCGAATGGCAGGCCAAGGCCGTGGCCGACATCGGCGATCCGGCCAAGGTGCCGTTGCCGGTGGACATCACCATCAGCGCCGACGACACGCGCCTTTGGGTCGACACCTTCATGGACGGCAAGACGCGGCTGTTCGATATCTCCGACCCGTTCCATCCGAAGCAGATCTACGAGCGGGAGATCGGACGCCAGCTCAACATGGCCTCCCAGAGCTGGGACGGCAAGCGCATCTATTACACGTCCTCGCTGCTCTCGCGCTGGGACAAGAAGGGCGAAGACAATGAGCAGTTCTTCAAGGCCTTCACCTGGGATGGCAAGGAACTGCAACCGCGCTTCGCCATCGATTTCATCGCGGCCAAGCTGGGAAGACCCCACCAGATGCGCTTCGGAGCCTATGCGCTCTATGCGGCCGCGCCCCAGGGGCCGGACTCCGGTACTCCGGTGCGACTGGTTCTGAATGAACCCGAGATGCACCGCTGAACGGCGTCGGCCGGCCCGGCGACGGGCCGGCCGTTCCGCCCTGCTGCGTCTAGCCCTGCCAGGTCTGTTGCTCTGCCTGCCGCTGGGGCTCGTGTCGCCGGCCGGGGCCGCGGCCCCGCTATCCGACGCACCGGCCTATCAGGGTCTCCAGTTCGAGCCCCCGGAGCCCGGGACCTACGAGCTACCTGCACTCGGTCCCGCTGCCGACGGCTTCGTGCTCGACACTTCGGGCCGGGCGCGGCGCCTGCACGATTTCCTCGGCCACGGCAAGGCCACCGTGCTGAGTTTCATCTACACCACCTGCTCGGACGCCGAGGGCTGTCCACTGGCCACCTTCGTGCTCCAGCAGATGGCCCGGCGCGTGGCAAAGGACGAGCGGCTGCGCGATCGCGTCCGCTTCGTGAGCCTGAGTTTCGACCCCGAGCGCGACACCCCCGAGGTGATGCGGGTCTACAGCTACGCCTATCGAGTACCCGGTGTCGAGTGGGATTTCCTGACCACCGCCTCCACGGACCGGCTGGAGCCCATCCTGAATGCCTACGGACAGCGGATCCAGGCCGAGGTGGACGAGACCGGCAACCCCACGGGGGGGATCTCGCATCTGCTGCGCGTCTATCTGGTCGATCCTGACCAGCGCATCCGCAACATCTACAGCGTGGCCTTCCTGCACCCGGACGTCCTGATCAATGACCTGCTCACGGTGCTGGAGTCCGGGGCCGACACACGGCCGCGTACCATCCCCGCGGCCCTGCCGCTCGGTCCGGGCGACGTCAAGGCGGGCTACGAGAGCACGGAGTACGCCACCGACTCGGTGGCGCTCACGGCGCGCAGGGGACGTCCGGCGGACCTGCTGGCCTTCGTGCGCCGGCCGCCGCTGGGACTCCCGCCCGTGCCGGTGCCCGCCGACAACCCCATCACCGCGGAGAAGGTCGCGTTGGGACGCAAGCTCTTCTACGACCGGCGCCTGTCCCTCAACGACACTTTCTCCTGTGCCATGTGCCACATCCCCGAGCAAGGCTTCACCAACAACGAGCTGGCCACCGCCGTAGGCATCGAGGGCCGCACCGTGCGGCGCAACGCCCCCACCGTGCTCAACAGCGCCTATCTGACCCGCCTGTTCCACGACGGGCGGGAATTCAGCCTGGAGCAGCAGATCTGGGCCCCCCTGTTGGCACGCAACGAGATGGGCAATCCATCCGTGGGCCACGTGATCGAAAAGATCCGCGCGCTGCCCGACTACGCAGGTCTGTTCGAGGCCGCCTTCGGCGGGCGCGGGCCGGACATGATCACCATCGGCCAGGCCATCGCCAGTTACGAACGCACCTTGAACGCTGCAGACTCGCCCTTCGATCGCTGGCGCTACGGCGGAGACGCACGGGCGCTGCCGGCCGCGGCGCGCCGGGGGTACGCGCTGTTCACGGGCAAGGCCGGCTGCTCGAGTTGCCACAGTGTGGGTGAGCACGACGCACTGTTCACCGACGGCGGATTCCACAACACCGGCATCGGCTATGCGGCCAGCATGGATATTCCACTCGGGTCCTCTCGCGTCCTCATCGCACCAGGTGTGGAGCTGGAGGTCGACCCTTCGGTCCTCGAGGCCGTCTCGGAACCCAAGCCCAACGACCTGGGCCGCTACGAGATCACCCTGGACCCCGCCGACCGTTGGAAGTACAAGACCCCGAGCCTACGCAACGTGGCGCTCACGGCCCCATACATGCACGACGGATCACTGACCGCGCTCGAGGCCGTGGTCGAGTACTACGACCGCGGAGGCGTGCCCAACGAGGGCCTGGATCCGCGCATCCGCCCCCTCGGCCTGACCGCGGAGGAGAAGCGGGCGCTGGTGGCCTTCATGGAGTCACTCACCGGGAGCAACATCGAGACGCTTGTGCTGGATGCCTTCGCAGCGCCCATCGGCGACGTGGGCAGTGCCCGGCAGCCGCCCTGAAACCGCGACATCCCCGGTGTCCGGCTATGCGCCGACGCGGCGATAACCCCCGGGCACACCCCGTGGCGACAGCACCACCTGATACAACTGGAGCTGGCGTGCCCGGAACGCACCCGCACAAGAGCACAGATAGAAGCGCCACATCCGCTGGAACCGCTCGTCGTAGCGCCCCTGCAGCCGTGGCCAGGCACGTTCGAAGTTGTCCAGCCAGGCCATGAGGGTGCGGTCGTAGTCCGCTCCAAAGTTGTGCACGTCCTCGATCACGAACAGATCCTCGGTGGCCTCGGCGATCTGGGTCAGTGAGGGAATGTCGCCATTGGGGAAGATGTAGCGCTCGATCCACGGATCGGTTCCCACATTGGAGACCTCGTCGGCGATGGTGTGGAGCAGGAACAGCCCACCTGGCTCCAGCAATCGCAGTGCAACCTCGAAATAGGCCCGGTGGTTCTTGTGTCCCACGTGCTCGAACATGCCCACGGAGACGATGCGGTCGAACCGGCCGTCCAGGTTGCGGTAGTCGCACAAGCGGATGTCCACGGGCAGACCGGCACAGCGCTCGCGTGCCAGCTCGGCCTGGCGTTCGGAGATGGTCACACCCACCACCTCCACCCCATAGCGCTCGGCGGCGAAGCGGGCGAATCCGCCCCAGCCGCAGCCGATGTCGAGAACCCGCATTCCAGGGCGCAGTGCCAGCTTGCGGCAGATGAGGTCCAGCTTGGCCACCTGGGCCTCGTCGAGCGTGCGCGCGCCCTCGGCCCAATAGGCGCAGCTATAGATCATGCGCTCGTCGAGCATGGCACGGTACAGTTCGTTGCCCAGGTCGTAGTGGGCACGACCCACATGCCAGGCACGGGCCTCGGTCTGGAGATTGAGGAGCCGGGCCCTGAGATGGGTGGCCAACACCCTGAGCGGGCGGATCTCGCGATCCACGCGTGCGGCGATCACCCGGTGGAAGAACTGATCGAGACGCCGTGCATCCCACCAGCCGTCCATATAGGCCTCGCCCACACCCAGCGATCCCTGCGCGAAGGCCCGCCGAAACACACGCGGGTCGCGCACCTGGAAGTCCCAATCGTTGGGGCCGTCGATCTGTACTCCAGCCCTGGCGAGGACGCGTTCCGCCTTACGACGAAACGCGTCCTCCCAGGGCATGCGCATCAGGCTGGTCGGGAACATGGCTGCTCGGCCTCCTCCACGAACTGTGGTACAGGGCATGGCCCGCGCACGGGCCACGCCGCTCTCTTCCGTGTAGGGCCAACGCCGTGCCAAGTCAAGGCGCAGAATCAAGCTTTGGCCGGTGGCGGCCACCGACCGCCACCGGCCCGAACCGATCGAGAAACGGCAAGAGGCGATCAGGCCGCCGAGCTGGCCGGGGCCCCGGGCAGGGCCAGTGGATAACCGGCCCCCACCCAGCCCATGAGGCCGCCGCGCAGGTTGTAGGTGTGACGGGCACCGTGCTGGCCGAGGAAGGCGCAGGCCTGATAGGAACGCGCGCCGGAACGGCAGACGACGACCAGCGGCTCATGTTCCGTGCCGGTGAGCAGCCGGTCGAGCTCCAGGGGCACCAGATGAAGGGGGAGCAACTCCGAGCCCTCGATGACCCCACGGGCCGTTTCAGAGGCGGATCGCACATCGACGATGCGCACGGAGCGGCCTTCGTCGATCCATTGCTTCAGGGTATGCGCATCGATTTCGGCGACCGGGTACATGCTTCTCCTCTCGATAGTATTAGAAATTTCTAATATATGGTATGGGATGTACACCAGGATCTCAACCCGACGGTCCGAACTTTGCGCCCGGCCCCCAAAGGGTCATCGGCCGCAGATCCCGACACCAATGTATAGTGTGTGCCTGCTGCGCGGTTGAACAAAACACCTGCCAGCGGGGTCCCACGGTAGGAGCCCCACCGGCTCAGGCCGATTCGAGACACCTTGTGGCGTTGTGTCGGCCGCGGTTTCGTTGCCCGAGATCTCGTGATGCGTCATGACCTCCCACGACAGCGCCCTGCGTCCGGCAGTGACACGCAAACGCCGCCAGCGTCACAGGGGCGGGCGCCCGGCCCCGCCCGGAACAGGGCACCTGTATATACCCATACACGGCGCCTCCTCGCGGTCCTGCTCTGCATCCTGTGCACCGCCCTGCCGGGGCTGCCCCTGGCCCGCGCCTTGGACGTACAACTCCCCGAGATGGGCGATCCCGCCGATACCGTGCTCAGTCCCAGTGAAGAAAGGAAACTGGGGGCGATCATCGAGGCCCAGATCCGCAACCAGATGCCGGTGCTGGAGGACCCGGAGCTGGAGACCTACGTATCCGGGCTAGGCCAGCGGCTGATCACCGCGGCTCTGGACACGGATCTGCGTTTCCGCTTTTTGGTGCTGCGTTCTCCCACCATCAATGCCTTTGCCACCCCAGGCGGGGTGGTGGCCGTGAACACGGGCCTCATCGAGGCGGCCCACACCGAGTCGGAGCTGGCCGGGGTCATCGCCCACGAAATCGCCCACGTCTCCCAGCACCACATGGCACGCATGATCGCCGAGTCGCGACAGGTGACGGTGGCCACCGCACTCGGCCTGCTCGCGGCGATCGCCATCGGCGTGGCGGGTGGCGGCAACGCCGGTGCTGCAGCCCTGCAGGGGACCATGGCCGCTTCGGCCCAGGCACAGCTCGCCTTCTCGCGCAACTACGAACGCGAGGCCGACCGCGTGGGCATGCAGTTGCTGACAGCCTCGGGATACGATCCGGAAGGGATGCCCGACTTCTTCGAAAGGCTGCAGCGACAGAACCAGCTCAACGCAGGCCCCACACTGGAATTCCTCAGCACCCACCCCTTGACGCTCGACCGGATCAGCGATACGCGCAACCGCGCCGAACAACTCAAGCGCTCGGCAAAGGACCGTGTGGTGGCCGACCGGCCGGAATTCCACTTCGCCAAGGCCCGCGTGCGCGCGCTCACCAACCCGCCGGGCCGCATCATCGCGCGACGCGACCAGGCCGATACGCCAGCGGACCGGTACATGCTCGCCGTGGCCTACCTCCGTGACGGGCGGCCGGAAAAGGCCGCCCGCATCCTGCAACGGCTGCGCAACACCGTGCCAGACAATCTCTGGGTGCAACTCGCCTTGGCACGGGCCTGGATGGATCTCGGCCGTTACCGCGAGGCCGATCGTCTCCTCGGGCACATCGACACCCTGTATCCGAACCTGGAGGCGGTCGTCTACTATCGCGTGCGTTCCCTGCTGCGCCAGCGGCGGGCCGGGGAGGCCCTGACCCTGCTTCAGGGCTTCGGTCAGCGCCGTGCCCTGAGCCCCTATCTGCTGCGCCTCGAGGCCCAAGCCGCCACCGCCACGGGGAAGCCCTGGCTCGCCCACGAGGCCCTCGCCGACTTCCATACGGCCTACGGTCAGTACGGGGCCGCTCTGGAACAACTCGAGCTGGCGCTGAAGAGCAAGGGCATCGACCCGGTGTCCCAGGCCCGCGTGCGGTCCAAGCGCAAGGAGATCACCGCGTTGCGCGCCCGTGACGAACGGGACAAGAACCGACATTGAATGCCCGCGGCGGCACGCGGGTCCCGCTCGCCGCCAGACCCTGTCGGCAGGCGTACGCTCACGGTGAGTGGCGCTCCGCGCGGCGTCCCCGCACGGGGGCTGCGCTTTGTTGCGAAATACGCGGTTTCCGGTATCCTAGCTTCGTTCTTGCACGTGTAGTCTGCGCACAAGTTCAAAGAACAAGATCCGGCTTCCACAGGGATCGACTGCACGCGGAAGGAACCCAGGTACGACTCCCGTCAAACCAAGCAGGAGGACCCATGCGCAAACCCATCCTGATCACGATGGCCGCCTCGCTCGGTGTGCTGGTGGCCTGCGCGACCGCGCAAGACAAGAGCGCAACCCCCGCTTCGGAATCTGCCATCGAGCAGGGCAAGAAGCTCGCCTTCGATCGTAAGAAAGGGAACTGCCTTGCCTGCCATCAGATCGCCGGCGGCACGCTGCCCGGGGACATCGGCCCGCCCCTGGTGGCCATGAAGGCCCGATATCCCGACAAGGCCAAACTGCGTGAGCAGATCTGGGATGCGCGGAAGAAGAACCCGCACACCATCATGCCCCCGTTCGGTGCGCATCGCATCCTCACCGAGAAAGAGATCGACCTGGTCACCGACTTCATCTATACGCTGTAGAACGCTGTGCAGCCCCTCGGATCGATTTGGAGGAACATACATGAACGAACGCCGCAGACTCTTCCTCAAGGGCACCCTCGCCGTCGGCACGTTGAGCGTCGCCGCCGGGGCTGGGCTCCTCTCACCACGCGCGGTACTGGCCGCCTGGCCTGAAGCAGCCTTCAAGGGCAAGACCGTCGAAGACGCCCTCAAGGAGCTATTGGGGAGCGCCGGCTACGAGACTTCCGATGCCATCAACATCAAGGCCCCGGACATCGCCGAGAACGGGGCCGTGGTGCCCGTGACCGTGAGCAGCACGCTCAAGGACGTCACCGAGATCGCCATCCTCTCTTCGTCCAACCCCAGCCCGCTGACCTCGGCCTACGAGCTCGGCAAGGGCACACACCCCTACATCTCCACGCGCATCAAGATGGGCAAGACGGGCGATGTGATCGCCGTCGTCAAGTCCGGCGGGAAGACCTTCGGGACCAAGAAGCAGGTCAAGGTCACCATCGGCGGCTGTGGCGGCTGAGCCGATCCCCCGGTCACATTCCATACGCAAACCGATCGAGGTAGAAGAGCATGGCAAAATCGACCATCAAGATTCGCGCCAAGGAAAAGGGTGGCGTCGTCACCGTCAAGATGCTGATCAGTCATCCCATGGAAACCGGCACCCGCAAGGACAAGAAGACGGGCAAGCTGATCCCCGCCCATTACATCACCGAGGTCGACGCCGAGGCCAACGGGGAGAAGAAGCTCACCGCCTACTGGAGCGGCGGCATTTCCAAGAACCCGTACCTCTCGTTCAAGTACGACGGCAAGAAGGGCGACAAGCTCAAGATCTCCTGGCAGGACAATCAGGGCCAGTCCGATTCGCTGGAGACCACGGTGAAGTGAGCGGCCACGGCAACCGCCCTCGGAGGTATTCAGGGCCCGGCCTAGAATCCCGTGTCCGCCAAGGGACCGAGCAGAGAATGGAGGAACACAGCGTGAAAGCGAAACTGTCTGCCATTGCCGCAGCGCTCATGGTCAGCCTCTCCATGGCGTTTCCGGCGGCAGTGATGGCGAGCCCCGAGGACGACCTCAAGGCCTTCCGGGAATACTTCAAGAAACGTTTCCCGAACGTGCCTTTCGAGGACTTCGTCAACGGCGTCTATGCACTCGACCCGGCAGCCCGGGAACAGTGGGAGGCCATCGAGGAATTCCCACCTTACGAGATCAACATCGAAAAAGGTAAAGACCTCTTCCACAAGCCGTTCAAGAACGGCAAGACCATGGCCTCATGCTTCCCCGACTACAAGCAAGGGATCAAACAGAACTATCCCTACTTCGACACCAAGTCGGGCAAGGTGAAGACCCTGGAACTGGAGATCAATGAGTGCCGCGAGAAGAACGGCGAAAAGCCTTTCCCCTGGGGCAAAGGTCCCATCGCGGACGTCTCGGCCTATCTGGCCTACCTCTCCCGCGGCAAGAAGATCGACGTGAAAGTGCCCAACAAAGCGGCCGAGGCAGAGTACGACAAGGGCAAGCACTTCTTCTATGCCAAGCGTGGTCAGCTCAACTTGGCCTGCGCGGACTGCCATGTGTACTATGCCGGGTATCACATCCGCGCCGATCTGCTGAGCCCAGCCCTCGGGCAGGTCACCCACTTCCCAGTCTATCGTTCCAAATGGGGCGGATTGGGCACGCTGCACCGCCGTTATAGCGGCTGTAACAAGCAGGTCCGCGCCAAACCCTTCCCCATGCAGGGACCGGAGTATCGGGCGTTGGAGTACTTCCACACGTATATGAGCAACGGACTCCCGATCAACGGACCCGGCGCCCGCAAGTAAGGTCGTTCCTGTCACATGAACGGGGCCGGCACCTCGAGTGTCGGCCCTTTTCTTGTTCTCCATGGCCACCCGGCGCGATCCGGCCAGGCTGCCACTCGCATGGTGGATCCCCGACCAGGCATGCCGCCGTCCCATGGCCCTGGCCTTGGAACATCCCGAACTGCGCATGCGCTTCGGCGCCCTGCCGGACCTGCTGCGGCAGCGCAAGCCCCTGCTGCCGGGCCGCCGCGCAGGCACCCGCCTCTTCCAGGCCCTGGAACTCTATCGGACGCTGGGTGCGGGTCCTCGCTTCCGCCCCGCATGGGCCGGGTGGAATGAAGACCAGCCCGTACTTGCCGTTTCCACCAGCGGCACCTCGGGCCGACCCGGGACCGTACTGTTGAGTCCCGCCAACCTGGCCAGCTCGGCACGGGCCGTCAACCGGGCGGTGGGCCTAGGGCCAGGGGACCGCTGGCTCAATGTCCTTCCTCTCCAGCATATTGCAGGCATTGCCATCCTGGTACGTTGCCTGCAAGCCGGGGCCACCATGGTCCTCCACGAGCGCTTCGACGTGAACGCGGTCTGGACGGCGCTCCGCGACCATGCCATTACCCACATCTCCCTGGTGCCGGCCCTGCTCGCACGACTGTTGGAGCACGCCGGCACGGCGCGCGCACCCGCCTCGCTGCGTGTGGTCCTGGTCGGCGGTGGGCATCTGGACGAGGCCCTCGCTGCACGCGCCTTGGCACACGATTGGCCCATCCACGTCACCTGGGGCATGACCGAAACCGCTTCGGCCGTCGCCATTCGCAGGCTGGATGCCTCGGCTTTGCCACAGACCCACCGAGTGGGCCGCCCCCTGGCGGGGCTGCAGGTCCGCGTCACCGACAACCAGGCCCGGCTCGCCATCTGGGGACCCCAGGTCACTGCGGGCCGCCATCCGGCTCGTGTACGTCGCCGTTCCCGTGCCGGGGTTCCTCGCCGCTGGCACCTGAGCCCGGACTGGGGGACCGTGGATCCACACGGTGAGGTATGGGTACTCGGTCGCCGGGACCGGATCGTGATCAGCGGCGGGGTCAATGTGCCGCTGGAGGCCGTGGAACGTACCCTACTCACCCACCCGGCGGTGCGTGAAGTCTGGGCCATGGGCCTGCCCGACCCCGTTTGGGGCGAGCGCGTGGCAGCACTGGTCGTGGGCGAGGCGGAGGTCGAAGCGCTTGGGCGCTGGGTCCGCGAGCGGCTGCCGGCGGCCTGGCGCCCGAGAGAGATTCACCGCCTTGCGCGGCTGCCTCGCACCCCATTGGGCAAGATCGACGCCGCAGCGGCCCGGCGCCTAGTCTCGGCCCCGCTTGACGGGGGTCAATGATCGGCTCGGCTGATCCCAGAAGACCCTGCCGCACCGGTAGAATACGAGACGAACGCCCACCTGCAGCTGGATCACCGTGGTTTTTCCTATGGCACAGACCTACGACGAGACCCTGGCAAAGTCGCCCATCGGCAGCGAGCTGGCCCGCGAGGAGTGCGAGACGCTGGCCCCCATCATGAAACACCGCACGCTCTCCGACGGCGAAATCCTTT
>JALVEU010000037.1 GCA_027030565.1 Gammaproteobacteria bacterium
GGAACAGCAGTGCGGCCCAGGGCCATGCGAAACGAAACATCAGGCGGCCTCTGGCATCTTCTCTTTACGTTGCGAATCGGACGCCGCGCAGCGACCGGGCTCGGCCGCGACCCACACCTCCGCGGCCCGGATGAGCCGGCGCAGGTGGTCAGCCCCTACGTTAGGGTCTTCCGGCGCGTAGGGCAGCCGAATGAGCACGGCCCCCTGGGTCACCCAGTCGAACCCCTTGGGGTCGTGCTCCCGCAGCCATTCCAGCCACGCGCGGCCGGTGAGCCCGGCACAGGCCTCCCGCCCACAGCGGGCCATGGCGATGCGCCGCACCAGCTCGGAGAGTTCCTGCGCACTTTGCTTGACGGGTTGACCACGAAGCCTGCGGCTCAAGCCGCGCAGACGCCGGCGGGCATCCCAGCGCCAGCTGCCGATACGGAAAGGGGTGCGGATCCACCACCAGAGCAGCCCCGCCAGGGCGATGCCGGCCATCGCCGACAGCCACCAACCCACCGCGGGGGGCCACCAGCCGATGGGATCCAGGTCGCGGATGTCCGCCAGATAGCGCTCGACGTTGCGGATCATTGCGGACGGTGCATCCGGTTGAGCTGCTCCAAACCTCTCTGCAGCGAACGGTGGACGTCCTCACCGGTATCGATGGGGATCACCGGCAGCCCCAGGCCGCCGGCGATATTCAACAAGGCCTGACGCGTGCGCTCCCAACGCTCGGCATAGGCGGCACGGGCCCGGACGTCATCGGTGTCCACCTCGATCTTTTCACCACTGGGCCCACGAAATACGACACGGCCCATGGGGGGAAGTTCACGTTCACGCGGGTCGTCCACGGGAACGAGGATCACGGAGTGACGTTGGCGGAGCCTGCCCAGCGGCACTTCCAGGGGCTGAGGGTCGAAGTTGAAATCCGCGATCACGAAGATCACCGAGCCCGTGGACGCGGCGCGATCGAGCATCTTGAGCGCCTGATCCAAGGGGTAGCGCGTTCCAGGGGCAGATGGCTCGGCCGAGAGTCCGTGCAGCAGTCGCCACAGACTGCGCCGCCCGCGGGTGGGACGGTAGAAGTCCACGCCCTCGCGCCCGCCGGTGCCCAACACCAGGCCGCCGACCCGGTCGTGGTTGCGATTCGCCGCCCAGCCGAGCAGTGCCGTGGCCCGTGCCGCCTGCACCGATTTGAAGGTCCCCTGGGTCCCAAACCGCATGTGCGGCCCAGTGTCGACACAGAGCACCACCTCACGTTCACGCTCCTCTCGATAGACCTTGACATGCGGCCGGCGCGAACGGGCCGTGACCTTCCAGTCCATCTGCCGGATGTCGTCGCCCGGGCGGTACTCTCGGGCCTCCTCGTATTCCAGACCCATCCCCCGGAACACCGAGGCATACAGGCCGCTGAACGAAGTGTTCACCAGGTGACGCGACGCCACCCCCAGCGCCACTGCCTGATGGCGCAGCTCGATGAGGTCGTCCAGGCGCGGGTGGATGCCCGGGGGTGCAGGACTCGCCGTTGCGTTCACGGAACGGCCACCACCTGGAGCAGGCGCGCGATCACGTCGTCGGCCGTGACACCCTCGGCCTCGCCCTCGAAGCTCAGCAGGAGCCGATGGCGCAGGATCTGCGGCGCCATGGCCTGCACGTGCTCCGGCGAAACGTAGTCCTCCCCTTCCAGCCAGGCCCGGGCACGCGCGCAGCGGGCCAGGGCCAACGTGGCCCGCGGCGAGGCACCGAAGCGCAGCCAGCGGGCCAGATCCGCATCGAAGTTCTGGGGATTTCGGCTCGCATGGATCAGATCCACGATATAGTGCTGCAGACGCCGGTCCAGATACACCTCGGCCACTGCCTCTCGCGCAGCGAACAGCGTTTGCTGGGAGACGATCTGGGCCGGTGGCATGGGGGGTTCGCGCTGCTGGCGACTGTCGAGCTCCAGGATCTTGAGCTCCTCCTCCTTGGAGGGGTACCCCACGATCACGTGCATCAGAAAACGGTCGAGCTGTGCCTCGGGCAGGTGATACGTGCCTTCCTGCTCGATGGGGTTCTGGGTGGCCAGGACCATGAACAGCCGCGGCAATGGATAGGTCTTCTGGCCCACCGTCACTTGCCGCTCGGCCATGGCCTCCAACAGCGCCGACTGGACCTTGGCCGGGGCGCGGTTCACTTCATCGGCGAGCAAGATATTGTGGAAGATCGGCCCCGGACGGAACTCGAACTCAGCCCGGTCCTCGCGATAGATGTCGGTACCGACCAGGTCCGAAGGCAGCAAGTCCGGTGTGAACTGGATGCGGTGATAGTCCCCTTCGATGGCCTCGGCCATGGCCTTGATGGCCGTGGTCTTGGCCAGACCGGGCAGACCTTCCACGAGTAGATGCCCGTCGCTGAGTAGCGTCACGAGAATGCTGTCGACGAGATTCTGCTGGCCGATGATCCGGGAAGCCAGGTGCTTGCGAATCGGTTCGAGACAGCTCGCGTCCACCTGGAGCGTCGATTTCATTGCGGGTTCGATTCCTGAGGGCATAAGGGGCGGTTCCTAGCAGAGCAGCGGACCCCTGCAGCTCACCGAATCGGGCGCGGACAACTGCAGGACCTGGAGAATCAGTGGGACACCGGGCAAAGACCCGTCGGGGCGTGTAGCGATGCGAAGCGAAATATTAGCAACCACTTCTTTCCTAATGAACTGCCGGCGCCTTTCCGTCCTGAGTATACGGCGCCCGCAAGGATAATCACACGCAACGGCGGATCTGACAAGTGGTCGGTTGATCGGGATCAGCCCACCCGCTGCCCGATATAGAGCACCTCGTCACGAAAGCCGCGGGCCAGGTCGCCTAGACGCCCTTCCTCGCGATAGACCACCAGACGCAGGTCGGGCAGGAGCGAGAGCAACTCGTTGGGCGCAAGGCGAAAGCGCCTGCGCCGCGGGCCCCGGTCACTCACCGCCTCTTGGACGAAGGTCTGATAGAAAAGCAGTCCGCCGGGGCGCAGGGCCCGCTGCAGCGCGGGCATCAGCCCGCGCTCCAAAAAGCGCACCACGACGATGACGTCGAAGGATTCGGGCTCCGGAGGATCGGCCACCACGTCGCGGACCTGGGCCTCCAGGGTCAGTCCTGCAGCCCGTGCACGCACCGCGGCCACGGCCTGTTCACTCCAGTCCCAGGCCCAGGTCTCCAGGCCTCGCTCGGCGAGCAGCAAGGCGTTGGCCCCCAGGCCGCAGGCCAGATCCAACGCCGCGCCGCGAGGTGGAAGGAGATGAAGGTTTTCCTCCAGCACCCGAGCGGGCGCCGGTGGGATCTCCCCGCGCATCTGGGCCCAGCGCGCCTCCCAATGCGCCCGCCAATCGCTCATCGGCGCCAGAAGTCCGGGGTCAGCAGGACCAGGAAGGTGAAGATCTCCAGGCGCCCCAGCAGCATGGCCAGGCACAGGATCCACTTGGCCGAGGCACTGAGTGCGGCATAGTTCGCACCCACCTCACCAAGCCCCGGGCCCAGATTGTTCAGCGACGCCGCCACGGCGGAAAAGGCCGTGACCTGATCGAGCCCGGTGGCCATGAGGGCCAGCAGGAGCAGGGCATAGACGGCCACGTAGGTGGCGAAAAACCCCCAGACCGCATCCACCACCCGGTCGTCCAGGGCCTTGGTGCCGATCTTCACCGCGATGTGTGCGTTGGGGTGCACCAAGCGGCGCAGTTCCCGTAGTCCCTGCTTGACCAACAGCAGCAACCGGATGACCTTGATGCCACCCCCGGTGGAACCGGCACAGCCGCCGATGAAGCTCACGAACAGCAGCAGCACCGGCAGGAAGCCCGGCCAGTGGGCATAGTCGGCAGTGGTGAAACCCGCCGTGGTGCCGATGGACACCGCCTGAAAGATGCCATGGTGCAGGGCGCTGCCGAACGATCCGAAGGTCCCGGTCCAGTAGAGGTAACCCGCCCCAATGGCCGAGACCACGAACAGCACCGTGACATAGGTGCGCACCTCGGCATCGGCCCAGTAGACACGCAGCGACTGCTTGTGCCACGCGGTGAAGTGGAGCGCGAAGTTGATCCCCGCCAGCAGCAGGAACACCACGGCCACCGCCTCCACCAGGGCGCTCTGGAAATGCCCCATGCTCGCGTCGTGCGTGGAGAATCCACCGATGGCCACGGTGGAAAAGGCGTGTGCGACGGCGTCGAACACGCTCATGCCCGCTGCCCAGTAGGCGATGGTACACGCCACGGTCAGGCCCAGATAGATGTACCACAGGGCCTTGGCCGTCTCGGCGATGCGCGGGGTGAGTTTGGTGTCCTTCACGGGCCCCGGGGTCTCGGCGCGATAGAGCTGCATCCCGCCCACGCCGAGCATGGGGAGCACCGCCACGGCCAGCACGATGATGCCCATCCCACCCAGCCATTGCAGCCACTGCCGGTAGAACAGGATGGCGTGCGGCATCTCGTCCAGGCCCACCAGCACCGTCGCCCCCGTGGTGGTCAGCGCCGAGATCGACTCGAAGGCCGCATCGGTGAGCCCGACGGAGGGGGTATCGGCCAGCATCAGCGGTAGGGCGCCGAACAGGCCCAGCACGGTCCAGAACAGCACCACGATGACGAACCCGTCGCGCCGCCGCAGGTCGCGGTCGACGGTCGCCACCGGGATCCACAGAAGGAGTCCGGTCGCGAGGGTGAGCCCGAAGCCCACCAGGAAGGGGCGGACCTCGCCGTCCCCGTAGATCCAGCCCACCAGTGCCGGCGGCAGCATGGTGGTGCTGAACACGATCAGCAGGAGTCCCAGGACCTTTTGGATGACGAGGATCTGCATGCGGGCCTGCCGCGCCCTTCAAAGGAACGTCACGCCCACCTGGAACAGCCGCTCCACGTCGGCGATGTGCCGCTTGTCCATCAGGAACATGATGACGTGGTCTTCCGGCTCGATGACCGTGTCATGGTGCGCGATGATGACTTCGTCCCCGCGCACGATGGCATCGATCGTGGTTCCGGGCGGCAGCGGGATCTCCTCCACGCGTCGCCCGACCACCTTGGACGTGCGCGGATCCCCATGGGCCACCGCCTCAAGCGCCTCGGCCGCACCCCGGCGCAGCGAGTGCACCGCCACCACATCGCCACGGCGCACCTGAGTGAGCAGTTTGCCGATGGTGACCTGTTGGGGTGAGATGGCGATGTCGATGAGGCTGCTCTCCACCAGATCCACGTAGCTGGGCCGGTTGATGAGCGACATGACCTTGCGGGCACCGAGGCGCTTGGCGAGCATCGCAGAAAGGATGTTGGCCTCATCGTCGTTGGTCAGCG
>JALVEU010000038.1 GCA_027030565.1 Gammaproteobacteria bacterium
CTCCAGGGGCAGCGCCTGATGGAGCAGATTGGCGATGTACTCCCAGGGCTTGTCGGTGGCGTAGAAGCTCGCCGGGATCAGGCGACTGCGCGTGTAGCGCGAGGTGTCGGCCATGATGCGGCGCAGTGCCCACTCGTTCCAGGTGCCGGTCCGCAAGGTCCAAACCAGGAAGATGGCCAGCTGGAACAGCAGGAGCTCGGCCAGTGGTGGCCAGTATCCCAGCCAGGCGAGGATTGCACCCAGGCCGAGGAAAGCGAGCAGGAAGGCGCCGGTGACCCACAGGTTCTGGCGCAACGAGAGCCGCACGTAGAGATAGGCCCATAGGCTCAGGAGCGCCGTGAACGCGAGCGCCATGGACCAGGCCGGGAAGACCCGGATGGGTGCCCGATCGAGCAGGGTCTGCAGGGCATAGCCCTGGAACTCCAGCAGCGACAGCCCCTGCGGACCGCTGCCCAGTGGTGTGTCCAGCCGCGGCTCGCGCACGTGCGCAGCGTAGCCCACGATCACGTGTCGACCCTCCACCAGCGACCGGGCCAGTTCCCGGCCTGCCTCCTCCAGCCTGACCAGGGGGATACGATGGGGTCCGCGGAGGAAGTTCACGATGAACGCCTCCCTGAGCGGTTCCGTCGACCCTGGCGGTCGCCCAGCCGCGGCGACCGCCAGGGTGGGCACGTGACCATCGGGCAAGGGCACGGTGGCGCGTTGTCGGCGATGGACGCCGAGGTCGGCGGGGGGCAGGGCCGTAGCCGCCACGGGCCCTCCCGAGGTGACCAACTCTTGGGGCACGTGCTCCAGGCCTGCCGGTTCACCCGAGACCGGATCGAAACGGATCCGGGGAGCCAGGAGGAGACCGGGCGCCCGCTGCAGGGCGGCGCGCAGCCGGGGAGCGGGTTCGGCGGGCAGGTCCACGGCCAGCACCACTTGTTTGGCGCCGAGCCGGGCCAGTGTCTCCAGTGCCGCGGCAAGGCGGGCCTCGTTGGGTGGCGATTCGCCGACTTCCACCAGGAGGACGCGGGTGGGGGCGGGATCGGGGAGTGGATCGAACCGCAGGGCCAGGTCGTAGAGGGGTCCGGTGAGCACCCGACTGGGACCCGCGGCGTAGCCGTAGGCGAGGAGCAGGCCGCCGGCCCAGAGTGCCAGCAGCAGCCAGTACCGGGGGCGGGTGAAGACCTCACGCATCCACGTGGCGCGCTTCGCCCCGCTGACCCGTGCCCGCACCGGGCGGTTGGGTCGCCGCCACGCCTGCAGCAGACTCCGCCGGCTCACGGACGGAGTCTCCGGTCGCCGGAAGCGCTGGCGGCCCCGGTCACAACTGTTTGGCGGTTTGCGGGTCGAACAGGCAGTACCTGCCGCTGGCGAGCGCCTCGGCCGCTTTTCGGTTCATGTGGCATCCCCCGGTTGGTGTTGATCTCGTGCGCGACCGTGCACGTCACCGGGCCGACCGGAGAGACACGCTCCCCTTCGACCGGGTGCACTTCAGGATCGGCCGTGTGGGGATGTACGGGGATCCTCCAATCGACGGCCTGACGCGAACACCCGACGGCAGGCCACCAAGGCAGCGTGACGGTCACGGGCCTCGGGGTGGGGCACCCTTGAGGGACTCAGAGAATCGCACGCACCAGCCACACGGCGGCGATCACGGCACCGGCGCAGAGTAGGCAGGCAAGCAGGATCTTGAAGGCGGTGTGCATGGCTCGGTGGGCCCCGGCGATGCTTGTTGAGAGACGCCATTCTGTGCTAATTTTCGGCGCCTTCCCAGAGGCGCGTAGCTCAGCTGGTTAGAGCACCACCTTGACATGGTGGGGGTCGTTGGTTCGAGTCCAATCGCGCCTACCAGTGCGGCGATCCGTCCCGGCGGGTCGCCTTTTTGATGCAGCCAAGTGGCCCTTCGTATCGGCCACCACTGGAGAAACCGCACCCCATGCCCGAGATCACGCTCCCCGACGGCAGCCGCCGCCACTACGACCACCCGGTGAGCATCGCTCAGATCGCCGCGGACATCGGCCCCGGCCTGGCCAAGGCCGCCGTGGCCGGCAAGGTGGACGGCAGGCTCGTGGACACCAGTTACGTGGTGGACCACGATGCCGAGGTCGCCATCATCACCCCCCGCGACGAGGAAGGGCTGGAGGTGCTGCGTCACTCCACGGCCCATTTGCTCGCCCAGGCCGTGAAGGATCTCTACCCCGAGACCCAGGTGACCATCGGTCCGGTCGTGGAGGACGGGTTCTACTACGACTTCGCCCGCGACAAGCCGTTCACCCCCGAGGACCTCGAGCGGATCGAAAGGCGCATGAAAGAGTTGGCCAAGGCCGATTTCAAGGTGGAGCGTCGGGTCATGCCGCGCGAAGAGGCGGCACGGTTCTTTCGGGACCAGGGCGAGCAGTACAAGGCGCAGATCATCGAGAGCATCCCAGAAGGGGAGGAGATCTCGCTGTACAAGCAGGGCGATTTCATCGACTTGTGTCGTGGACCTCATGTGCCTTCGACGGGGAAGCTGGGGGCCTTCAAGCTCACCAAGCTGGCCGGCGCCTACTGGCGCGGCGACCCCCGCAACGAGATGCTGCAGCGCATCTACGGCACGGCCTGGCCGGACAAGAAGCAGCTCAAGGCCTACCTCAAGCGACTGGAGGAGGCCGAGAAACGCGATCACCGCAAGCTGGGCAAGCAGATGGATCTGTTCCATTTCCAGGAAGAGGCGCCCGGCATGGTGTTCTGGCACGAGCGGGGCTGGACCTTGTACCGGCTCGTCGAGAACTACGTGCGCGAGGTCATCCAGGCCGAGTATCAGGAGGTCCAGACCCCCATGATCCTGGACCGGTCGCTGTGGGAGAAGTCCGGTCACTGGGACAAGTTCCACGACATGATCTTCTCCACCGAGGCCGATCGTCACGTCTATGCCATCAAGCCCATGAACTGCCCGGCCCACGTGCAGATCTTCAACCAGGGACTGCGCAGCTATCGGGATCTGCCGTTGCGCATCGCCGAGTTCGGGATCGTGCACCGCAACGAGCCTTCCGGCACCCTGCACGGGCTGATGCGCGCGCGGCGCTTCGTACAGGACGACGCCCACATCTTCTGTACGGAGGCGCAGATGGAGGGCGAGATCGTCCGACTCATCGATCTCACCTTCCGGGTCTATGCGGATTTCGGCTTCGACGAGGTGAAGGTGGCCCTGTCCACGCGCCCTGAGCAGCGGGTGGGCGAGGATGCGCTCTGGGACAAGGCCGAGGCGGCCCTGGAGCAGGCGTTGAAGACGCGTGAGCTGGACTACGTGGTGCAGCCGGGCGAGGGGGCCTTCTACGGGCCGAAGATCGAGTTTACGCTCACCGACTGCATCGGCCGCCAGTGGCAGTGCGGCACCGTGCAGCTGGACTTTTCGATGCCCGCGCGGCTGGATGCCCAGTACGTGGCCGAGGACGGCTCACGCCAGACGCCGGTGATGATCCACCGTGCCATCCTGGGGTCGCTGGAGCGCTTCATCGGGGTGCTGATCGAGCACTATGCCGGTGTACTCCCATTGTGGATCGCCCCGGTGCAGGCGGCCGTACTGACCATCACGGACCGCCAGCGTGACTATGCCGAGCGGGTCCGCGAACGGCTGCAGCACGCGGGTTTTCGGGTCATCGCCGACTTGAGAAACGAAAAGATTGGCTATAAGATTCGCGAGCACACGCTGCAGCGGATCCCCTACCTGCTGGTGGTCGGAGACCGCGAAGTGGAAACCCAGACGGTGGCCGTGCGCACGCGAGCCGGCGAGAATCTGGGCGCGCTCACACTGGATGAACTCGCCCAGCGTTTCGCCGAAGAAGTCGCGAGCCGCGGCCGTTCTGTATTGGAGGAATAGAAATCAGCGCAGTCAAAAAGCTTCGTCTCAACGACGAGATCACGGCGCCGCAGGTTCGACTGATCGACGCCGAAGGGGAGAATCGGGGGGTGGTACCGCTGGAGGCGGCGCTACAGATGGCCAGGGCGGCCGAGCTGGATCTGGTGGAGATCGTGCCGCAGGCCGAGCCGCCGGTGGTCCGGGTGATGGACTACGGGAAACACCGCTTCGAACAGAGCAAGAAGCTCCAGGCGGCCCGCAAGAAGCAGAAGCAGATCCAGGTCAAGGAGATGAAGTTCCGGCCTGGGACCGATGAGGGCGACTATCGGGTCAAGCTGCGCAAGCTGATTCAGTTCCTCGAGAACGGCGACAAGGCCAAGGTGACGATCCGTTTCCGCGGCCGTGAGATGGCCCATCAGGAGCTCGGGGTGCAGCTCCTGGACCGCATCGAACAGGACCTGGCCGAGTACGGCACGGTCGAGCAGCGCCCCAAGATGGAAGGCCGCCAGCTCGTCATGGTCTTTGCGCCCAAGAAGGGCGGCAAGAAGCAAGGCGGCGGCTGAGGGGACCTCCCCACAGAGTTTGCCTCCGGGACGCAGCCCGCGGCCGCGTCCCGGATTGGATCGTTTAGGAGCTTGAAGGATGCCCAAGCTGAAGACCAATCGTGGCGCGGCCAAGCGCTTCCGTAAGACCGCTTCGGGCGGGTACCGGCGCAAGCAGTCGCACATGCGCCACATCCTCACCAAGAAGCGCCCGAAGCGCAAACGCCAGCTTCGCCTGCCTGCCATGATCGCCAAGGCGGATGTGCCTGCGGTCAGGCGTTTGTTGCCGTACAGCTGAGAGGTCGGATCGTCATGCCCAGAGTGAAACGGGGGGTCACCGCCCACGCGCGTCACAAGAAGGTGATGAAGAAGGCGAAGGGCTACTATGGGGCCCGCAGCCGCGTGTACCGCGTCGCCAAGCAGGCGGTCATCAAGGCCGGGCAGTACGCCTACCGCGACCGACGACAGCGCAAGCGTCAGATGCGGGCGCTGTGGATCGTGCGCATCAATGCCGCCGCACGCCAGTTCGATCTGTCCTACAGCCGCATGATCGACGGCATGAAAAAGGCCGGTATCGAGGTCGATCGCAAAGTGCTGGCCGATCTGGCGGTGCGCGATCCCCAGGCCTTTGGAGCGATCGCTGAACAGGCCAAGGCCGCCCTGGGCACCGCCTGAGTCATGCGCCGCCCGGCGGCCTGCCAGCAAAGGGAAGGTGCGAGCCTTCCCTTTTTCGTAAGCGGCGCCGGTGCCCGGGATGTGGGCCGACGACCCGGTCCCGGCACGCGGGCGATGCGCCGCGTATCCCCCGGGGACGTGCAGGCGCCCAGACACGAGATGGATCCGTGGACCAAGACATCCAAGCCCTGACCCGGGAGGCCCTCCACGCCATCGAGGA
>JALVEU010000039.1 GCA_027030565.1 Gammaproteobacteria bacterium
GCAGGTCGATGGCCCGGCCGGCCTCGGCCTTCTGCAGAAAGCCCAGGAAGGCACGGGTCTCGGTGGGATAGTCGCGCTCCAGGCGCTCCGTGAGTGCCGCGACGTCTTTCAGCCTGTCTCTCATTCGGCCCATGGGACGACCTCCGTCACTGGGTTGGGATTCGGGGTTCATGGCGAGGCCTGCGGGGCGAGCACCTGCTTGTGAACCGGGCGTAGGTGGGCGTCGAAGTCGTAGACGATCGGCGTGCCGGTGGGCAGCTCGTAGGCGAGGATCTGTTCCGGGGTCATGCGCTCGATGTGCATGATGAGCGCGCGCAGGGAGTTTCCGTGGGCCGAGACCAGGACCGATTCGCCCCGGGACAGATGCGGCACGATGTGATGCCGGTAGTATGGCACGGCGCGCGCCGCGGTCATCTCCAGGCTCTCCCCGTTGGGCGGGGGTACGTCGTAGCTGCGCCGCCAGAGGTGGACCTGCTCGGCGCCGAACCGCTCCCGGGCCGTGTCTTTGTTCATGCCCTGCAGATCCCCGTAATAGCGCTCGTTGAGTTTCTCCGAGACGTAGATCCGGAGCTCGCGCAAGTCTTCCTCGGAAGGGGGGAAGTGCTCGTACCAGGCGCTGCTCAGCTCGTGCACCCGCATGTAGGCGTCGCAGAATCGATTTTGCTTGAGGATCTCATAGAGGGTGTCCTGGGCGCGCAGCAGGGCGGAGGTGAAGGCGACGTCGAAGCGCATCTCGCGCAACAGGGCCCCGGCCCGCTCGGCCTCGCGCATCCCCGCGCGGCTCAACGAGACGTCCACCCAGCCGGTGAACCGGTTCTGCTGGTTCCAGATGGACTCCCCGTGCCGCACCAGCGTCAACCGGCCGTGAGGATGCCCTTCCGAAGTCACGGTGCCGCCGTCTGGATGGCCCATGCGTCAGAACCGGGGTGGGTGCACATAGGCGCCGGGTCCCGCGTAGCGGGCGGCCGCACCCAGGTGTTCCTCGATGCGCAGCAGTTGGTTGTATTTCTCCACGCGTTCGCCGCGTGCGGGCGCCCCGCTCTTGAGATGCCCGGTGTCCAAGGCCACCGTGAGGTCGGCGATGAAACTGTCCACGGTCTCGCCCGAGCGATGCGAGACGAAGGCGCCCCAGCCGCGGCTGCGCGCCAGCTGCGTGGCCTCGATGGTCTCGGTGAGGGTGCCGATCTGGTTGAGCTTGATGAGCGCCGCGTTGGCCCAGCCCTGCTCGATCCCTTGGGCGATGAGCCTGGGGTTGGTGCAGAACAGGTCGTCGCCCACCAGCTCGATGCGCCCCCCGAGCTGCGCGTTGAGCGCCTGCCAGCCGGCGTGATCGTCCTGGGCCAGCCCGTCCTCCAGCAGGACGATGGGGAAGGCATCCACCAAGCGGGCGTAGTAGTCGATCATCTCGCCCGAGTCCAGATGACGCCCTTCGGTGCGCAGGTGGTAGCGCCCCTCCTCGTAGAATTCGCTGGAGGCCGGATCGCAGGCGATGCCCACGTCGCGACCGGGCTTGAGACCGGCTTGCTCGATGGCGGCGGTGATCAGCTCGAAAGGCGCCTCGTTGGAGGCCACCTGCGGCGCGAACCCGCCCTCGTCGCCGACGCCCACGCTCAGGCCCTTGGCTTCCAGTAGGGCGAGCAGGGCGTGGTAGATCTCGGCGCCCCACTCGAGGGCTTGGGCGAAGTGCTCGGCGCCATAAGGGGCGATCATGAACTCCTGGAAGTCCGGGCCCTGCCAGTGGGCGTGCACGCCGCCGTTGAGGATGTTCATGTGGGGCACTGGCAGGCGCACGGCCCCGGGGCCGCCCAGGTACTGATACAGGCGCAGGCCGCTGGCATGGGCCGCGGCCCGCGCCACCGCCAGGGATACACCCAGCAGGGCGTTGGCGCCCAGGCGCGCCTTGTTGGGCGTGCCGTCGAGCTCGATCATGGCGCGGTCGATACGGGCCTGCTGGCGCGCGTCGATACCCCTGAGCAGCTCGGCGATCTCGCCGTTCACGTGCTCCACGGCCCGGCGCACCCCCTTGCCACCGAAATGTCCCGGGTCACCGTCCCGGAGCTCCACCGCCTCCCGGCTGCCGGTGGAGGCCCCCGACGGGACCGCCGCCCGGGCATGGGCCCCGGACTCCAGGGTGCACTCCACCTCGACGGTGGGATTGCCGCGCGAGTCCAGGATCTCGCGGGCGCGCAAGGAACGGATGCCGAAGTCAGTGGCCATTGGATCCCTCCTCTCGATCGGACTTGCGCAGGGCCCAACCCACCACGAAAGAGCGGGGGCCGAAGCTCTGGACCTCTTTCTCCAGGAGCTTGTGCTCCAGCGGCAGGCCGGGCCTGCGGTCACCCGGGGGCGGTCCAGCAGACTCGTGCGCCGGAGATGAAGGGTTCGCATCGCTCATTTGGCTACCTCCGCTCTGGTATGTTCGTGTTCACAGGTCCAGGGCGCGGATGCTCACGCGCTCCATCAGCCCGGACAGCACGGCTGCATCGAACAGTTCGGTGCCCGGCTGCATCACGGTGCCGGCACCGCAGGCCACGGCCAGGCGCAGGGCCTGTTCGGGGGCATCCCCGCGGGCCAGGGCGCAGGCAAGGCCGGCCACCATGGAATCGCCGGCTCCCACCGTCGAATTCACGGACACCGGCGGGGCGGTGGCGTGCAGGCTGTTTGCGGCATCCGTCAGAATGGCCCCGCGGGCACCCAGTGAGACACAGACCAGATCGATTCCGCTGCGTTGCAGCCGGCGCGCCTCGGCGGCCACTTCTTCCACACCGTCGAGGGCCCTGCCGGCCAGTTGCGCCAGCTCGTAGTGATTGGGTTTGATGAGATAGGGTTTCGCCGCCACCGCCGCCCGCAGTTGTGTCCCCTGGGCGTCCACCACCGGCCGGCCGCCCTGGTCCCGGATGCGGCGGGTGAGGGTCGCGTACAGGTCCTCGGGCAGATCCGGTTGGAGAGTACCGGTGAGTACACCGAGGCCACCGTCGGCGGTGGCCACGAAGCTGTCCAGCAGGCGCTCCAGGACCGTGTGTGGGATGGCCGGACCGACACCGCTGATCTCGTACTGGGCACCGGTGTGACGCTCGATGGCCGTGCCGTTGATGCGTGTCTCCCCGGGGACGCGCTCGAAGGTGAGGGTGTCGATCTGACTGCGCAGCAGGCGCTCCAGGAAGTTGCCGGTCTCGCCGGCGAGCACGCAGAAGGTGTGCGCCGCACACTGTAGGCGCTTGAGCGCGCGGGCCACGTTGATGCCGTTGCCGCCCGGATCGTAGCGCGTGGCACGGGCATGGACCTTCTGGTCCGGGATCAGCCGCTCGATCTCGTAGGTCATGTCCACGGCCGGGTTCAGCGTCAGCACCGCGATGGCGGCCGGATCGTTCACGGGCCGACACCTCAGTGCCCCGGCGGCGTCATCAGGGCGTTGCGGGCCGCCTGGCCGAAGGACTCGGTGAGTGTGGGATGGGGATGGATGGCGGCTGCCACGGCCTCGACGGGCAGACCGTGGGCGACCAGCAGAGCCGCCTCGCCCATGAGCTCCCCGGCCCCTTCCACCAGCGCATGCACGCCCACCACCCGCCGCCTGGACCGCTCATAGACGATCTTGAGCAGGCCGGCATCCCGAGCGGCGATCTGGGCGCGGGCATCCACCGCATAGTCGTAGCGAGCCACGTCCACGTCCAGTCCTCTGGCTCGGGCCTCTTCCTCGGTCAGCCCCGCCATGCCCAGCTCGGGCTCGCTGAAAATCACGGCACTGTTGGTCTCCGGGCGTGGGAAGGCCGCGGGCATGCCCAGCAGGTGGCGCGCCAGGGCGAGCCCCTGGGCCGTGGCCCAGTGGGCGAACATGGGGTGGCCGATGGCATCGCCCACGGCATAGATGCCAGGCTCGGCGGTCTGCAGCTCGGCGTCCACCTCGATGCCGTGTGGGCCATGACGGACCGCGGTGCGTTCCAGGCCCAGGCCCTCGACGCGTGGATGGCGACCGGTGACCAGCAGTACGGTGTCCGCGGATAGCGTCAGTGCCTCACTGCCTGCGGCTTGGGCCTGTACCTGGAGTCCCGGGGTCCGGGCTTCGATCGCCCCGACCTTGCAGCCGGTGGTGATCCCGATGCCGTCCGCGCGCATGCGCGCTTCCAGGCGCTCGGCCAGCTCGCGGTCCACGGGCCCAAGGATATGATCGGCGATTTCCAGGATGTGGACCTCGCTGCCCAGGGTGCGAAAGACCTGTCCGAGCTCCACGCCGATGGGCCCACCGCCGATCACCACAAGGCGCTCGGGAATGCGCTCGTCGTCCAGGATACCTTCACTGTCCAGGACGCCGGGCAGGTCCACGCCGGGGATCGGTGGCCGCACGGGGATCGACCCCGGGGCGAGGATGGCCTGCTCGAAACCCACCTCGCGAACCTCTCCAGTGTGGGGCTTGATCCGGGCGCTGCGCGGCGAGAGGAGCTCGGCGGTGCCGAACACCACCGAAAGCGTGGGAATCCGGCGTGCCCGGTCCAGCGCAGCCCGGCTGCGGCGCTCGATGATCGCCCGCTTGCGGGCCTGGATCGCAGCCCAGTCCACTTGGACTTCCGGGTCGGCCATGCGCAGGCCGAAGGCATCGGCCTCGCGCAGCTCTCGCAGTCGACGCGCCGACTCGCGGAAGATCTTGGATGGGATGCAACCCTCGAACAGGCAGGTGCCGCCGAGACCGGGTCCGCGCTCCACCAGCACCACACGTTTCCCCGCGCGGGCCAGTGCCATGGCGGCAGGCGTACCCCCGGGACCACCGCCGACCACCAGAACGTCCGTCGTCTCCTCACTCATGCCGGGACCTCCAGGCGGTGTCGCTGCAGGGGATGCACGCACGGTACGAGCCATACCCACCACAGGATTGGATCCGGATCAAGCTTCCGGCCGATCCACGCGCCGCCCGAACGGGATTTCGGAGTCATCGGGGCCGTCCGTGGCCCGCCTTGCGGGCAGCCCAGCCGATGAGGATCAGCGCCCAGCCATCGAACACGAGACTCACCCCTACGAAAATCCCGACCAGGATCAGCGAAGTTTGAGGCCAGCCCACCAGGAACAGCACCGCGAGCGCCACATCCACGAGCCCGTTGAACAACATCCAGCCCCAGCCCGGCTGTGGGTGGTGCCTGTAGGCCAATGCGAAGCTCCCGTAGGCATCCAGAAGCAGGTAGAACGTCAACACCAGCGCAAGAGAGGCCACTCCGGGGATCGGGAAGAGCAGCAGAAGTCCGCCTGCCAGCAGAAGAAGAT
>JALVEU010000040.1 GCA_027030565.1 Gammaproteobacteria bacterium
ACCGGCCACGTCGCCGGCCTGGCGCGTATCGATGCGGAGGGCCTCGCCGTGGGGCGCATGGAGCTCCAGCGCCAGGCGTCCGCTGCGGATGCAGTAGAACCAGTCGGCACGCTCACCTTCCTTGAATACGAGCTCCCCCGGTTTGAACACCACGTTGCGGGCGCAGCCCGCGATCACCCGTCCGTCGGCGGGGTCGATGTCCTGGAAGAAGGGGTGCTCCAGCACCAGCTCTTCGATGCTCTTCATGGCCGTTCTCCAAGCAGCGCGGCCGCCTCGGCGGTGATGTCGATGCCGACCGGGCACCAGGTGATGCACCGGCCGCAGCCGACGCAACCGGAGGTGCCGAACTGGTCGTGCCAGGTGGCCAACTTGTGAATGAACCACTGCCGGTAGCGCGAGGCGATGTCCGGCCGCACACGGCCGCCGTGCAGATACGAGAAATCATCGTCGAAGCAGGAACCCCACACCCGCTCGCGCCAGGTCGCGCCGGTCACGATGTCCTCGCGGTCGCAGACCGTGGTGCAGAAGCAGGTGGGACAGACCTGGGTGCAATTGCCGCAGGCCAGGCAGCGCTCGGCCACGGCATTCCAGTGCAAACTCTCCAGCCGCTCCAGGATCCGGGCGCGCAGGTCCCCGCCGGGCAGGCGGCGCGTCATGGCATCGGCGACCTGCCGTGACAGGGCCTGCGCCTGCTCCACTGCGGCCGCCGCGGCGGGCTCGTGGGGGATGGCGGCGAGCAGCTCCTCACCGTGCCGGCTGCCCGCCTCCACCAGGAAGCGGTGCCCCTGCTCGTCCACGAGCTCGGTGAGGGCGAGGTCGAATCCTCCCCGCGCGCGGGGGCCCGTGCCCATACCGGCACAGAAGCAGGTGTCCGCCGCGGTGGTGCAGTTGACGGCCACCACGAAGGTGTCCTCGCGGCGGGCGGCGTAGTGCGGGTCTAGATAGACGCCCTCTTTCAGCACGCGATCCTGAATCCGGATTGCGGCGAGCTCGCAGGGGCGGGCAGCGATGAGGGCTGTGGGGATGGGGGCAGGCGCTGCTGGACCCTCACCCCAACCCCCCTCCCTGAGGGAGAGGGGCTTTGTGGGGTCGGAGGCCTCGTCGGTGGGGCCAGATCCTGTTGGACCCTCACCCCAACCCCTCTCCCCGGGGGAGAAGGGCTTTGTCGGGGTGTGAAAGGTGCGTTTCCAGCCCTGCGGGCCCAGGTTGAAGCCGAACAGGGTCGGAGCTTCCGTAGGCTCCAGGCGGTACCGGCCCGGGGCCTGAGCATCACGCCAGCCTCGAGGGAGGTCGGCGATGCCGCCGATCTCGGCATAGACGATGGCGCCGTCTCGCACCACCGGACCCAACACGCGGTAACCCGCCTCGCGCAGCCGGGCGAGCAGCGTCTCCAGTCCTTGCAGGTCGATGAGGGAGGGATCCACGGCTCCAGACAGCCGCCTCAGCAGGAAAACCGCAACAGGAGACTACGGCAGAGCACGTTGCCTGTCGACCGGGGTATTGATCCACGCCAAGCGCCGCCGCATGTGGCGTATGCGGCCCCCGGCTCACGCCTCGCAGTCGAAATCTGCCAGGGCCGGGGACGGCTTGCAGCGCTCCAGGATCACGAAGTCGCAGGCGTGGGGGTTGTCGGCGTCGGCCGGGCGGTGCTCGCGGGCGGTCTCGGTCCACTCGTCGGCGGGGAGCTCGGGAAACCGGGTGTCGCCCTCGGGCTCGGCGTCCACCTCGGTGAGGTGGATGCGGTCGGCCACGGGCAGGGCCCGCTCGTAGACCCGCGCGCCGCCGATGACCATGACCTCGGGGGCCTCTGCAGTGGCCAGCAAGGCCTTGCACAGGCTGGAGACCACTTCGGCACCCGGCGCCTGGTAGCCGGGCGTGCGGGAGAGCACGATGTTGCGCCGTCCGGGCAGGGGTCGGCCCAGGGACTCCCAGGTGCGCCGACCCATGATGACGGGCTTGCCCAGGGTCACGGCCTTGAAGTGGCGCAGGTCGGCCGGCAGGCGCCAAGGCAGCCGCCCTGCCCGACCGATGACCCGGTTGCGGGCCATGGCCACCACCAGAGTGATGCGGGGAAAGTCCCTCATGGGCGACTCGCCTCGAAGATGGAACGCCAGAAGTCCAGGTCCGGATGGGCTGGACGGCCCGTCTCCCGGGCCCGCGCCTGCAATGCGCGGGCGATCGCGGCCAGCCCTTCACGAAGCTGCGCCTGCTGGGCGGCCCAGACGGGCTCGGGAAGGCCGGGGTTGGCGGCCAGGGCCTGATTGGCCACCGAGCCTGCGCCCGCCCACAGGGCACCCGAGTCCAGGCCGCGCCAGAAAGCCGCCTCGTCGGTCTCCGCCAGCCGCGCCAGCGCCTTCAAAAAATCGGCCGGTGTGCCCTCGTGCACCCAGTGCGCCGGGTCGGGGGGCCGGGCCTTGAGGACCTCGGCGAGGCGCAAGAGCTCGGCGGCCAGCTCGGCGGCGTTCATACCGCCACCGGGGCCTTGATGTGCGGGTGGGCCTGGTAATCGAGGAGCTCGAAGTCCTCGTAGCGGAAGGCGAACAAGTCCTTCACCTCGGGGTTGAGGCGCATGCGCGGCGGGGGGAAGGGCTCACGGGTGAGTTGCAGGCGGGCCTGCTCCAGGTGATTGAGGTACAGATGGGCGTCGCCGAAGGTGTGCACGAACTCACCGGGCTCGAGCCCGGTGACCTGGGCCACCATCATCGTGAGCAGTGCATAAGAGGCGATGTTGAACGGCACGCCCAGGAAGATATCGGCGCTGCGCTGATAGAGTTGGCAGGACAGGCGCCCCCCGGCCACATAGAACTGGAACAGTACGTGGCAAGGGGGCAACGCCATGCGCTCCAGCTCGCCCACGTTCCAGGCGTTGACCAACAGCCGGCGCGAGTCGGGGTCGCGGCGGATGCGCTCGACCACCTCGGCGATCTGGTCGATGGTGTGCCCGTCGGCCGTGCGCCAGCTGCGCCACTGTGCACCGTAGACCGGGCCCAGGTCGCCGTTCTCGTCGGCCCACTCGTCCCAGATGGTCACCCCGTGCGCGTTGAGCCAGCGCACGTTGGTGTCACCACGCAGGAACCACAGGAGCTCATAGATGATCGAGCGCAGGTGCAGCTTCTTGGTGGTGAGCAGCGGGAAGCCCGCCCGCAGGTCGAAGCGCATCTGCCAGCCGAAGACCGAGAGCGTGCCAGTCCCGGTGCGGTCCTCCTTGCGCACCCCGTGCTCGAGCACGTGGCGCATGAGATCCAGGTACTGTTTCACGCCGCCTCCCTCTTCCGGTAGGCCCACACCATCAGCGCAGCGCCCGCCAGCATCATGGGCAACGATAGAATCTGGCCCATGGTCACCCAGCCGAAGGCCAGATAGCCCAGCTGCGGATCCGGTTGGCGTACGAACTCGATGAGGAAACGAAACAGACCGTAGCAGACCAGAAACAGGCCGGAGACGGCACCCACCGGCCGCGGGCGTGAAGAGAAGAGCCACAGGATCGCGAACAGTACGACGCCCTCGAGGAAGGCCTCGTAGAGCTGGGAGGGATGGCGTGGCTCCGGTCCCGCACCGGGAAAGACCATACCCCACGGCAGGTCCGTGGGCTTGCCCCAGAGCTCGCCGTTGATGAAATTGCCGATCCGTCCGAAGAACAGCCCCGGCGGGATGAGCGGCGCCACGAAGTCCATGGTGCGCAGGAATCCCCACCCCCGTCGACGCTGGTACAGCCAACCTCCCACGAGCGCCCCGATCAGGCCCCCGTGGAAACTCATGCCCCCTTCCCAGATGCGAAATACCATGAGCGGGTCGTGGACAAACGCTTCCAGCCCGTAGAACAGGACGTAGCCCAGCCGCCCCCCCAGGATCACGCCCACCATGCCGTAGAACAGCAGATCGCCCACCTCCTCGGGGCGCACCACCACGTCCTCGCGGCGTGCGCGGATCCGGCCCAGCAGCCAGAAGGCCACGAAGCCGAACAGATACATGAGGCCGTACCAGTGCACCTTCAGAGGGCCCAGGCGCACGGCGATGGGATCGATCTTGGGATAAGCGATCATGGTCTGCAGTCGACGGCGGCGGTCGCGGCAAGTTTAGCTGAAGGATGCCCCACGGGGGGCCGCGGCCCGCACCGGCGGCTCAGTCGACCGCCGCGAACACGCATTTGAGGTAGTCCGTCTCCGGCATGGCCGGGTGCACCGGGTGATCCGCCGCCTGCCCGCCCACGCCCAGCAACCGCATCCAGCGCCCATTCCTGCGCGCGGCATTGTAGACCAGACGACGCAGCTCGGCGGCGGCCAAGTGGTGGGAACAGGAGCAAGAGACCAGGATCCCCCCGGCCCGGAGCACGCGCAGGGCGAGCTGGTTGAGCCGTTGGTATGCCTGCAGCCCCGCCGCCAGATCCTTGCGGCGTTTGATGAACGCTGGCGGATCCAGGATCACCACGTCGAACCGTTCCCCCGCGTCGCGCAGTGCCTTGAGCACCGGGACCGCCTCGTCCTGGATCACCTGCACACGCTCGGCCACGCCATTGCGCTGCGCATTGGCGCGCAAGTGCCCCACGGCCGCCGCCGAGGCCTCCACGCCCGTCACCGATTCCGCCCCGGCCCGTGCACACTGAACCGCCCAGGCCCCCACGTAGCTGAATACGTCCAGCACCCGCGCCCGGCGCACCCAGGGCAAGACCCGCGCACGATTCTCGCGCTGGTCGTAGAACCAGCCGGTCTTCTGCCCGCTGCGCAGGGGCACCTCGAAGCGACAGCCGTGCTCGGGCACCTCCACGACCGCGGGCGGGTCGCCGAAGCCGGGCTCCACATAGGCGGGTAGGCCCTCCAACGCGCGCACCGGGCCGTCGTTGCGCCACAGCAGCGAGGCGGCGCCGGTGATCTGTACCAAGGCTGCGGCGACGGCCTCGCGCCAGCGCTCCATTCCGGCGGTGGCGATCTGGCCCACCAGGTGCGCGCCGTAGCGGTCCACCACCAGACCGGGGAGCCCGTCGGACTCCCCGTAGACCAGGCGATAGAAGGGGGCATCGAACAGGCGCTCGCGCAGCCGCAGGGCCGAGGTCACGCGCTCGGCGACCAGTTCGGACGAGAGCACCTGGCGCGGGTTGCGACCCACCAGGCGCACGGCGATGAGCGAGGCCGGATTCACGTAGCCTGCGCCCAGGGCCTTGCCGCCCGCGTCGCGCACCACCACCGCGTCCCCCGGCTGGAACGCCTTCAGCGGCGTGGCGGTGGT
>JALVEU010000041.1 GCA_027030565.1 Gammaproteobacteria bacterium
GAATCCCTCTCACCGCGCAGGGATCCCTGTCCGGTGGATCGCCGTCGCTCCAGGAGCTCCACGAAGCCGCTGCGGCTTGCGCTCCGACTCACTTGGCGGGGCCTGTTCCCGGGGGAGGGCGCCGGCAGCAGACCCGCCTGGCCGAGTGCCTCGACGACCTTGGGTGGCACCTCCTCGACGATTTGCTTCACATCGGCCGGGTCGAAGGTCTTGGACTGGCCGCTCCAGACCAGTCGCTCGCTCCGTACATCGTAGAGATTGATCTCCAGGAACACGTTGGTGTACGTGCTGTAATATCCGGCCCCAAACCCGTAGCTCCAGACCACCCCGGCGGATCCCCCGTAGGCGCCGTAGTAGCCGGGCCCGATGGAGAAGGTGGGTGGGGTGTAGACCGTCTGTTCCCGGATGCCCATCAGCCGGGTCACCAGGAGGCCGTCGGCGCCGGCCTTGCGTGCGGCGCCGAGAAGCGTCCCTTGCGAGGGCTCGGCCTGGTCGGGCAGGACCCGCCAGGCGGCCACGGCCGCCGCGCCGCGGGTCTCGAGCGCGGCCACGAAGCGGTCCTCGAAGCTGCGCCGTACCCCGGGGCGGTCGGAGACGCCTGCCACTAGGAGCTTGTGGAACGGGCCGCCTGTGTACGCCGGATCCTGCCACAAGGTGCTCACGCGGGTAGTGGTGCACCCGGTGACGAACAGCAGGGCGATCAGCAGCCCCAAGCCTCTTGCCATGACGATCCATCTGCAGTGCGACCGCGCCATCTTGGCATCGGGAACGGGAACTGTCGAGCGCACGGCTGCGCAGACCCCATCACCCGGGCGGCTCCGGTTCCGGAGGCAGCACATGCTGCACATGGAGCTGGAGCGCGACCGAGTCTCGAAAACGGTTGACCTCGGGGCGATAGAGCAGGTGTAGGGAGGCAGCGTCCTCCCGCCAGCCGCGATCTTCGGCGTGGAAGAGGATGGCCTGCAACGGGCGGCGCATGCCCTCGGCCCGCAGCACGAGGCGCCGGTGGTGCTCGCCCACCACCCGTACATCCAGCAGCTCGAAGTGTCCGTCGAAGCTGGGTGGCGGAAAGCCCTGGCCCCAAGGGCCTGCAGCCTCCAGTGCTCGAGCCGTCTCCAGGTTGAGCTCCGCGGGTGACAGCGGCCCGTCGCTGTGGACCTCGGCGACGGGCGGCGCATCGCCGAGGGCCGATGCCACTGCCCGGCAGAAAGCGGCACGAAAGGGTTCCAGGTCCTGGGGAGCGAGCGTCAGCCCCGCGGCCATGGCGTGCCCCCCGAAACGGCGAATGAGGCCAGGATGGCGGGCATCCACCGTGGCCAGGACGTCGCGCACATGGAGTCCGGGAATGGAGCGGGCCGAGCCCTTGAGCAGGCTGTCCTGGCCGCGGGCGAATGCGACCACCGGCCGGTGGAAGCGTTCGCGGAGCCGTCCCGCGACGATGCCGATCACGCCCTCGTGCCAGTCGGGGGCGTGCAGGCACAGGGCCGGCGGCAGGGCACCGGCATCCAGAGGCAGGGCCGCCGCGTGGGCCTCGGCCGCCTGTCGCATGCGAAGCTCGATGCGGCGGCGTTCGCCGTTGAGCCGGTCCAGCTCTTCGGCCAAGGCTCGGGCCTGGTCTGGATCGTCGGCGAGCAGACAGCGGATGCCGAGACCCATGTCGTCCAGCCGCCCGGCCGCATTGAGGCGTGGCCCCGCGGCGAACCCCAAGTCGGCGGCGCTGGCGCGCGCGGGATCGCGGCCGGCCGCCTCCAGCAAGGCCCGGATGCCCGGATTGCCTCGGCCCTGGCGGATGCGTTCGAGCCCCTGCTGCACCAGGATCCGGTTGTTGTGATCCAGCGGGACCACGTCGGCCACGGTGCCCAGCGCCACCAGGTCCAGCAGTGCGGCCAGGCGAGGGGGCGGACGGTTCGGGTCGAACCACCCCCGCGAGGTCAGGGCACGGCGCAGCGCGGCCATGACGTAGAACACGACCCCCGCGCCACACAGCGCCCGGCTGGGAAAGGCCGAATCCGGCAGGCATGGGTTGACCAGGGCATCCGCCGGCGGCAGGTATGCGCCGGGCAGGTGATGGTCGGTGACGACGACACGCAGTCCGGCCTCGCGGGCGGCCTGTACGCCTGCCACGGCGGCGACACCGTTGTCCACGGTGAGCAGCAACTCAGGGCCGAGCCTCCGGGCCGCAGCTACCAACTCGGGGCTGAGTCCGTAACCGTGGGTGAAGCGGCTCGGCACCAGGAAATCCACGTGCTGCGCCCCCATGGCGCGCAACGCGCGCACGGCGAGCGCGGTGCCCGTGGCCCCGTCGGCGTCGTAGTCCCCCACCACCAGGATGCGATGTCCCGCCGTCACCGCCTCGGCCAGGCAGTGGGCGGCGGGCGCGAGCCCCGGCAACCCGTCCGGGGGGTGCAAGCGGTTCAGGCTCAGGTCCAGCTCCTCGGCGTGGCGGATGCCCCGGTTGGCGTAGACGCGCCGCAGCACCGGATGCAGCGTGCTGGGTAAGGCGTCGGTTGGCCCCGCCTGGCGGCGCACGAGCCGCAGCGAGGGGGTCACCGGCGGGCTCCGGTGAGACGTCCGGCCCAGTCGCGCCGGCGCCACAGGCCGCGCCAACGGCCCGGGGCCGCCGTGAGGTGCAGCCCCCCGGGGTCCACCAGCCTCAGCCGGCGCAGCCTCCCTGCACGCAGCACCGCCTCCAGGGCCTGGAACCAGTCCCGGTCCAATCGCTGCAGGCCGTCTTCCCAGGCCGGGGGATCGTTGTAGTCGGCGGGGCGGGCGAGATGGTCGAGATGGAGCAGGTGGGCGCCCGGGGCCAGGGCCGAGAGCCAGGCATGGGGCTGCGCAGGGACCGGCTCGAAGTGTCCAGCGGGATGTAACCGGGCCAGGCCTTGGAGGAACGGATCGTCCGATGCCACCGCGGGGACCTCGGTGGCTGGGGGTGGCAGGGATCCGGCACCCCAGATCCACAGGCCGTTGAGCGTGGGCAGACCCGCCTCGGTGCGGGCCCGGTTCACGGGATGGGTGTGGAAGAGCATCTGAGTCTCGTTGAGCAGCCGCCACCAGAAACCCCGATCGCCGTCACGAGGCATGCCCGGAAAGGGATCATGGCCCCGCACTTGTCTCAGGGAGGTGGTCGTCACCGGTATCTCTCGGGGCAGACACAGGTGCCAGTGGCCGGCACGGGTGGGTTCCAGGTGCAGACCGGCCTCGCCCCAGTATGCATCGAAGCTGGCGCACAAGGCCTGCGCTTCCTCGTCGCGCACCTGCAGGTCCGGTCCCTCGAACAGTACCGCACCATTGAGGTCCGGATGGATATGCACGGGATCGGCGGCCATCCAGACCGCGTCGTCCGCTGGCATGCCCAGCCCCAGCCGCCGGATCGCACCGACTGGCGGTTCCTCCGGTATCGGCAAACCCGCCAGTCGCAGAGCGGTGTGCTCGAAGGATTGGGCCGGCGGATGGTCCACGCGGCTGCGCGCACACAGTGCCGCCAGTGCGGGGGTCTCCGGGCGTGGCACTCCCGCAGCCTGACGGCTGCGCAGCGGGGCCACCAGGCCAGGCAGGAGGACCGTGAGCTCGGGTTGGGTGGTACGCACACAGGGTTCGAGGGCTGGTGGGCGCATCATGATAGCCGGCGCATCGGGTCTCGTCAGCGGCTGCAAAGGTGGTTACGGCCCGTTCTTGCATTTGAAGCCGTTTGCGCATAGAGTCCATTCTAGACGGACTGGTCGGTTTAAGTATGGTCAACGAACGTTCGGCTAAGGGGGAGGCCACCCGACGGCGCATCCTGGAGGCCGCCAACACGTTGTTTTACCTCCACGGATACAACGCCACCGGTCTCGACCGGATCATCCGTGAGGCGGGTGTGGCCAAGGGTAATTTTTATCATCACTTCAAGAGCAAGGAGGCCCTGGCGGTGGCGGTGCTCGAATGGCATCGGGACGAGGCACTGCGCGAAGTGGGCGTGGAGGACCTCCTGCGCGATCCGTCGCCCCTGCGCGGGCTGGTGCGGTTTCTCGAGTCGATGGCCCGGCGCACCGCTTGTCCGGACGAGCGCTGCGAAGTGCGCGGGTGTTTCTTCGGCAACTTTGCCCTGGAACTCTCCGCGGCCAGCCCTGCGGTGCGGGCCAAGCTGCGGGAGGTGTTCAACGATATCCGGGGGCTGCTGCGCCGGCTGATCGAGGCGGGACAGGCCGCTGGTGAGATCCGTGCCGGACTCGACCCCGACGATGCCGCAGCCCTGGTGCTGAGTCTCATGGAGGGGGCCATCCTCCTGGACAAGGCCGCCCAGCGTCGGGAACAGACCGGGCGAGCCATCGCCTTCGTTCTGGAATATCTGAGGGGTTGACCGTTGCTCTCTGCCCAATTTCAGCCTCCTGTTTTTCGTGTGTCCGGTAATAAACGGACCGGTCGGTCTCAATCCAGCTGCCGGCAGCCGCCGGCGTTCTGTTTGCGGGCGGGTCTGCCCCGTCCGCCCAGCTGCGCATGCTGCGCAAAGGAGTCTCACCATGACCCAAATCCACGATCATCCAGGTGCCCGCATCGATCTGCAGCCCCCGGACGAGGGGCGCGCCCAAGTGGAGGAGATCCTCTCCCACTTCGGTGCGGCGCTGGGCAGCCCGCCCACGGCCCTGCGCCTGCTCGGCGTGAGTCCGCCGATCCTCGGCCACTACGCCGGCATGGTCGGGTACTACATGGAGCATCCGAGGCTGCGGCCGCCCCTCACCACCCTGATCCGATACCTGGCCGCCTCGCACAGCGAGTGCGACTACTGCGTCGACCTCAACGAGGCCATACTCCTGGACATGGGCTATTCCCTGGACGTGGTGCGCGCCGCACGTGCGGACGTGGCGGCCGCCCCTCTAGGAGGGGACGAGCGAGCCCTCCTGGAGGCGGCACTCCAGGCCTCCCGGGATCCCCAGTGGCTCACTTCGGAGCGGATCGCGGCCCTGCGCGCCCACGGCTGGAGCGACCGTGACGTGTTCGACGCCGTGTGGTTGGCCGCCATGAACCATGCGTTCGGGCAGGTGGTGGACGCCTTCGGTGTCACGCCCGACGGATACACCCAGGCCCGGACGGATCGTGCGGATATCGATGAAGGAGGTGCTCGCCATGCAGGTGCATGAAACGCTGGACGCCCGCGGGCTCAACTGTCCGCTGCCTATCTTGCGCACGCGCAAGGCCATGGCCCGCTTGGAGCCGGGCCAG
>JALVEU010000042.1 GCA_027030565.1 Gammaproteobacteria bacterium
TGGAATGACCCCGCTGGAGCGCCGGGCCACGGTGGCGCTCGCCTCGGTCTATGCCGTGCGCATGCTGGGCTTGTTCATGATCCTGCCGGTGTTCGCGATCTATGCGAAAGAGCTGGCCGGCGTCACGCCTTTCCTGGTCGGCCTGGCCATCGGCATCTACGGGCTCACCCAGGCGGTGTTCCAGATCCCGCTGGGCACGCTCTCCGATCGCATCGGACGCAAGCCGGTGATCGTGGGGGGGCTCCTGGTGTTCGCCGCAGGCAGCGTGGTGGCGGCGGTCTCGCACTCGATCTACGGCGTGGTGGCAGGGCGTGCGCTGCAGGGCGCGGGGGCCATCGCCGCGGCCGTGATGGCGCTCGCCGCGGACCTCACGCGCGAGGAGCAGCGCGTGAAGATGATGGCCTCCATCGGTATGAGCATCGGGCTGTCCTTCTCCCTGGCTTTGGTGCTGGGCCCGGTGCTGGATCAGTGGATGGGGGTGCAGGGAATCTTCTGGCTCACGGCGCTGCTGGCGCTGCTGGCCATCGGCATCGTCCTGCTCGCCGTACCCAGCCCGGTGCACACGCATGCGGGCCGCGATACGGCCGTGGTGGCCGATGCCCTGCGCCGCGTGATCGGCGACCCCGAGTTGCTGCGGCTGGACTTGGGCGTGTTCGCGCTGCATTTGACGCTCACCGCCAACTTCGTGGTGGTGCCCGTGTTACTGCGTGATCTGGGTGGACTGGATGTGGGCCGCCACTGGCTGGTCTACCTGCCCGTGATGGGCCTGTCGTTCTTTCTCATGCTGCCGTTCCTCATCATCGGCGAGAAGCGGCACAAGCTGAAGCCCGTGTTCGTGGGGGCCGTGGGGCTGCTGCTGCTCGCAGAGCTGGGGCTGGCGGAGGTGGCCCAGGGCCTGTGGGGCCTGATCCTGTCGCTGTTCCTGTTCTTCGCGGCCTTCAATCTCCTCGAGGCCTCGCTGCCCTCCCTGGTGAGCAAGATCGCCCCGCCGGACGCCAAGGGCTCGGCCATGGGCGTATATTCTACGAGTCAGTTCCTGGGGGCCTTCGTCGGCGGTGCCCTGGGTGGTGCCCTGTATGGGCACTACGGGGCCGAGGGGGTTTTTGCCGGAGGCGCGCTGATGATCGCGCTCTGGTTGCTGGCCGCCGCCACCATGCGCCAGCCCCCGTATCTTTCCAGTTACATCATGCGGGTCGGCGAGGTGGGCCCGGAGCAGGCCGAGGCGGTGGCCGCGCGGCTGGAGTCCCTGCCGGGCGTGGCCGAGGCCGTGGTGATCCCCGAGGAGGGCGTGGCCTATCTCAAGGTGGACCGCAAGGTCCTGGACGAATCACAACTGCGGGCGTTCGCGGCGCCTGCCTGAAGAGGATGGACAGCGTATGGCCCGAGGCATCAACAAAGTCATTCTGATCGGCAACCTGGGCGGGGATCCGGAGGTACGCTACACCCCCAGCGGCTTCGCCATGGCCAACATCCGGGTGGCCACCACCGAGCGGCGCAAGGATCGCGAGACCGGCGAGTGGCAGGACCACACCGAGTGGCACCGCGTGGTGCTCCTGGGCAAGCTCGCCGAGGTGGCCGGTGAGTACCTGCGCAAGGGATCGAAGGTCTATATCGAAGGCCGCCTGCAGACGCGCAAGTGGCAGGGGCAGGACGGCCAGGACCGCTACACCACCGAGATCGTGGCCAACGACATGCAGATGCTGGACTCGCGCAGCGGCGGCGACGCGGCCTTCAACGAGCGGCCGGCGCGCCAGGCCCCGGCCCAGCCGAGCCCCGCGCCCGCCCAGCCGGCGGCCTCGTCACCACCTGCCGACGATTTCGACGACGACATTCCGTTCTGAGCACCGGGTTGGCGGTGGGCTCGCCCAGGGGGCGCCATGCGCAGATGGATCGCCGCTGTAGGCGCTCGCCTGACCGGTTGCGGCGGAGGGGGTGCCGATACACGAGGCCCGGCGCCCGTGGGGCGGTATCGCCCCCCGCTCGGGGTGCGTTGGCAACTGCAACCGTCCGGTGCGCTGGATACCCGCTACGCGGTCCAGCTCTACGACCTGGATCTGTTTGATACCCCGTCTCAGGGGTCTAGTCCCCAAGCCAACACGTGGCCGCCGGGGCTTCGTCCTTCAATCACGCAACTCTTCGAAGGGATGGCGGGTACGCCTGCGCAGGAGCGCTGCTGGCGGCAGGGAAACCGTTCGTGCGAGCTTACAGGAGATGTGCGTGACGGCGATTCCTGGCAGACATACCCGAAAGGGGCACCCAGCGGATCGGGCTGATTGGCGGCTTTGCGTAATGAAGCCATAATGAAAAAATGGCAAGAAAGAAAACCACCGTATATGTGGATGAGGACCTGCTCCGGGCTGCCAAGGTGCTGGCCGCGCGGCAGGGCCGGCGCGAGTCTGACGTTCTGGAGGAAGCGCTGCGCCGCTTTCTCGGGCTGGATTTAATCCGCGGCATCGCACATCGCAGCGGGCTGAGCGAGGAAGAGGCCGATCGGATCGCTTACGAAGAGCTCCACGCCCAACGTGCTGGGCGCTGAGCCTGTCCATGCTGCGCGCGGTGCTGGATCCTGGGGTGTTGGTCTCGGCGGTCCTCTCCGAAAAGGGTGCTCCTCACCACCTCTTGTTGTCCTGGATCGAGGGGCAGTGGGAACTGGTGGTCTCTCCCAAGCTGTTGCGAGAGCTGGACCAGGTGCTGCGCCGAGAGAAGTTCCGCCGTTACCTGTCCATGGAAGAAGCGGCGGAGTACGTGGACCTGTTATCTAGGACCGCACGTCTTGTGGAGGATCCTCCGCTCGTGCAGGGGCTGACCCCGGATCCCGGAGACGACTACCTGATTTGCCTGGCTCAAGCGGCTGGTGCTCACGCCCTGGTTTCTGGAGACCCCCATCTCACCGGATTGCAGCACGCGGAGCCTCCGGTCCTCACACCACGGGCGTTCCTCGATCTGATCCACAAAGTGGATCCTCTGCACTAGGCTGGAGGTTCCCAGCTGGGTTCGATATCGAGTCCAGCAGCTCCCGCCGGGCCCGCCGGGCAGCTTCCACCATGTTGCGCAGCGCAGGGATGACTTCGGACCACTGCCGGGTCTTGAGGCCGCAGTCCGGATTCACCCAGAGTCGCTCGGGTGGTATGCGCCGGGCGGCGGCGCGCAGCAGGACGAGAATCTCGTCCACCGTGGGCACGTTGGGGCTGTGGATGTCGTAGACCCCGGGGCCGATCTCGTTGGGGTAGGCGAAGTCCTCGAAGGCCTCCAGCAGCTCCATGGCCGAGCGTGAGGTCTCGATGGTGATGACGTCCGCATCGAGCTCGGCGATGGCCGGCATGATGTCGTTGAACTCGGCGTAGCACATGTGGGTATGGATCTGGGTCTCGTCGCGCACCCCGCTGGTGGCGAGCCGAAAGGCGCGGGTGGCCCACTCCAGATATTCGGGCCACTGTTCCTTGCGCAGCGGTAGCCCCTCGCGCAGGGCCGGCTCGTCCACCTGGACGATGGCGATGCCGGCGGCCTCCAGGTCGAGGACCTCGTCACGCAGGGCCAGGGCGATCTGCAGGGCGGTGCGGGCCCGTGGCTGGTCGTCGCGCACGAAGGACCACTGGAGGATCGTGACCGGTCCGGTGAGCATGCCCTTGACGGGGCGCTTGGTGAGCGACTGGGCGTAGCGGGACCACTCCACGGTCATGGGCGCCGGGCGCGAGACGTCGCCGTAGAGGATGGGGGGCTTGACGCAGCGGCTGCCGTAGGACTGCACCCAGCCGTGGCGGGTGAAGGCGAATCCCGCCAGGCGTTCCCCGAAGTACTCCACCATGTCATTGCGTTCGGGCTCGCCGTGCACCAAGACGTCCAGGTCCAGGGCCTCCTGCACGTGGATGGCCTGGCGGATCTCGGCCTCCATGAGTCCGCGGTAGCAGTCGGCGTCGAGCTCGCCGCGCCGGTGGCGCAGGCGCGCCCGGCGGATCTCGGGCGTCTGCGGGAACGAGCCGATGGTGGTGGTGGGCAGCGGTGGCAGATGCAGGCGCGCCTGCTGTGCCCGGCGCCGCACCGGGTAGGGGGAGGCACGGTGCAGCTGGGCCTCGGTGATCCCGGCCAGCCGCTCGGCCACACCGCGGTCGTGCACGCGGGCCGAGCGGCGGCGCGCCTCCACGTGGTGCTGGTGTGCGGCAAGCCGTTCTGCGGCCTCCGGATCGCCCGCGAGCACCGCGTCCAGCAGGCGCAGCTCGTCCAGCTTCTGCACCCCGAAGGCCAGCCAGGCGCGGACCTCAGGGTCGAGCCCTTCTTCCAGGTCGAGGTCCAGCGGCACGTGCAGCAACGAGCACGAGGGGGCGAGCCACAGGCGCTCGCCGAGCCGCCGGCGCAGGGGGCGCAGGCGCTCCACCCAGCCTGCGAGATCCGTCTTCCACACGTTGCGCCCGTCCACTACGCCCAGCGACAGGACCTGGTCCGGCCGCAGGCGCTCGGCAAGGGGCTCGACCTCCTCGGGCGCGCGCACGGCGTCCAGGTGCAGGCCCGCGACCGGAAGCCTCGCCACCCAGTCCAGATGCCCACCCAAGGGGCCGAAATAGGTGGTGAGCAAGAGCTTGGGTTGCGATCCGGCCAGCCGTGCATAGGTCTGCCGGAACGCGGTCTGCCAGGCCTGCGGGAGGTCCAGCACCAGGATGGGCTCGTCCACCTGCACCCACGCACAGCCGGCCTCGGCAAGGGACTGGAGCAGGGTCTCGTAGCGCGGCACCAGGGCCTCCATGAGCTGCAGCCGGTCGAAGGCGGGCCCGCGGATCTTGCCCAGCCAGAGCCAGGTCAGCGGCCCGAGCAGCACGGGCCGGGCCGGAACCCCGAGTGCCTGGGCCTCGCGTAGCGCCTCCAGCAGGGGTGCGGCCTGGAGCTCGAAGGGGAGCTCGGGTGCGAGCTCCGGCACGATGTAGTGATAGTTGGTGTCGAACCACTTGGTCATCTCGCAGGCGGCCGTGGGCTCGGTGCCGGGCGCCCGCCCGCGGGCCATGTGAAAGTACTGGGCCAGGGAGCCGTGCGGCGTGGCGGCGAAACGCTCGGGGATGGCGCCCAGCATCACGGTGGTGTCGAGGACGTGGTCGTAGAGCGAGAAGTCTCCCACCGGCACCCAGTCCAGGTCCCCTTGGAGGCGCCAGTGGCGTGCGCGCAGGCGGCGTGCGGTCGCCAACAGGGCGGCCTCGTCCAGCTCGCCGCGCCAGT
>JALVEU010000043.1 GCA_027030565.1 Gammaproteobacteria bacterium
CCCCGACGGCGCCATCGCCCTCCCCCCCCGTAAAGCAGCAGTCGGCGAAACCCGAACCGCCGCCTGAACGGGCCGCCCCGCGGGCCCACAAGGCCGATTCGGAGACTGCGGCTGCGGCGAAGGAACCCACCACCGTTCCGGCCAAGGGCTGGAGCGTGCAAGTGGGGGCCTTCGAGAAGCGGACCGGTGCCGAAAAGCTGGCGGCGCGCCTGCGCCAGCGCGGCTACCCGGTCTACATCCGCAGGACCGACGTGGGCAGCAAGTCGCTGTACCGGGTCAAGGTCGGCCCGGTGAAGAGCCGTGCCGAAGCCATGAAGTTGCGCAAGCGCCTGGAACGCTCCGAACGGATCAGCGGCCTGGTGCAACGGGAGCGCTGACGGCGTGGAGGCAGCGGGCCTGCCATGGCTCGACGTGGGGATCGCGGCGATCCTGGTACTCTCGGCGCTGGTGAGCCTGTGGCGCGGGTTCGTCCGCGAGGCGCTGGGGCTGCTCGTGTGGGTGCTGGCGATCTGGGCGGCCGTGGCAGCATATTCGTGGGTGGCGCGTCTCCTCCCCTCCGGTTGGGACCGGCTCCAACTCTCGCTGGGCGAGACCACGCTCAGCTTGACCCACCTGCGTACGGCGTTGGGTTTCGGCCTGATCCTGCTGGTCGTGCTGTTGCTGGGCTCGGTGCTCAACCGGTGGATCGTCAAGCATCTGTTCACCGATGCCTTCCATCTCGTGGACCGGTTGTTGGGCGTCGCCTTCGGTTTGGCGCGGGGCGCGTTGATCGTGGTCGGCTTCGTGCTGCTGGCCGGGCTCACCCGGCTGCCCTTCGCTGCGAGCTGGGAGCGATCGCACCTGGTGCCCTGGTTTCAGGCCGGTGCCGAGGTGGTGCTCGGCCTCCTGCCGCACGAGTATGCGGATTACTTCGCCTATCCGCCGAATCGGCGATTGCCCTTCGGCCTTGGTGATAAACTGGATGTCACCCGCCCGGACCACGGCAGCGTTTGAGTCATGTGCGGAATCATCGGGATCGTGGGCCGCTCCGCGGTCAACCAGGCGCTCTACGACGGGTTGACGGTGCTGCAGCATCGGGGGCAGGACGCCGCTGGCATCGTCACCTATGATCGCAGCCACCGCCGCCTGAACCTGCGCAAGGGCAAGGGACTGGTGCGGGACGTGTTCCAAGAGCGCCACATGCTCCGTCTCGAAGGCGATGCCGGCATCGGACACGTGCGTTATCCCACGGCGGGCAGCTCGGCCTCTGCGGAGTCCCAGCCTTTCTATGTCAACTCCCCATACGGGATCGCGCTGGGACACAACGGCAACCTGATCAACGCCGAGGCCCTGCGCCTGGAGCTCTTCCGCCAGGACCGCCGGCACATCAACACGGACTCCGACTCGGAGATCCTGCTCAACGTCCTGGCACAGGAGCTTCATCGCCAGGACGGCTTGCAACTGACACCGGAACAGCTGTTCGAGGCGGTGGCCGGCGTGCACCGGCGCTGCGTGGGGGCCTATGCGGCTGTGGCCATCATCGCCGGTTACGGGGTGCTGGCCTTCCGCGATCCATATGGTATCCGGCCGGCCGTGTTGGGGCGCCGCGAGACCCCCCAGGGCCCGGAATACATCGTCGCCTCGGAGAGTGTGGCGCTGGACGTGCTGGGCTTCGAGTTGGTCCGCGACATCGCGCCGGGCGAGGCGGTGTTCATCGATCTGGACTTTCGGCTGCACAGCCGCCAGTGCGCGGAACGTGCCGTGCTCAGCCCGTGCATCTTCGAGTACGTCTATTTCGCCCGCCCGGACTCCGTACTCGACGACGTATTCGTGCACAAGGCCCGCATGAGGATGGGCGATCTGCTGGGCGCCCGCATCCTGGAGCAGTGGCCCGATCACGACGTGGACGTGGTGATCCCGATCCCGGACACCAGCCGGACCGCGGCCCAGGAGCTGGCGCACCGCCTGGGCGTCAAGTACCGGGAGGGTTTCATCAAGAACCGGTACATCGGCCGTACCTTCATCATGCCAGGCCAGCAGCAGCGCCGGCGCTCGGTGCGCCAGAAGCTCAATCCCATCGGCCTGGAGTTCCGCGGCAAGAACGTGCTGCTGGTCGACGACTCCATCGTGCGGGGGACCACCTCGCGAGAGATCGTTCAGATGGCGCGTGATGCCGGTGCGCGGCGCGTGTACTTCGCCTCGGCCGCACCGCCGATCCGTTATCCCAACGTCTATGGGATCGACATGCCCTCGGCCAGCGAGCTCATCGCCCATGGGCGCACCGAGGAGGAGGTCTGTGCGGTCATCGGGGCCGACCGACTCTTCTACCAGGCCCTCGAAGACCTGGTGGCGGCCGTGCGCACCGGCAACCCGCGCATTCGTCGGTTCGACACCTCGGTGTTCACCGGGGAGTACGTCACCGGGGTCAGCCCGGAATACCTGCGGTTGCTGGAAGTCGAGCGCAGTGACGAGGCCAAGGCGCGGCGCGATCGGGACTACGCCGAGCTGGCGATCCACAATGGCGGCTGAGCTGCCGAGGCCCATCCTGCGGCTGGCCCGCTGGGCGCGCATGCGGCTGGGCGAGGCCGGCCCCGCCGTGGTGGTGGACGCCACTGCCCAGTTGCTCCACTGGGTGGACGAGGGGGGAGATTGGTTCCGCTATCCCGTCTCCACGGCCAGGGCGGGCACTGGAAGCATGGAGGGCAGTCTGCGCACGCCTCTGGGGCTGCACCGGGTCAGCGAGCGCATCGGCGCGGGCGCAGCACTCGGGGCGGTGTTCAAGGGGCGTCGCCCCACCGGGACCGTCGCGCGCATCCTCACCGAGCCGGTGCCTGCCGAGCAGGACGCCGTGACCACACGCATCTTGCGCCTGGAAGGACTGGATCCGGGGCTCAACCGCGGCCTGGGGATCGACACGCGGGAGCGCTATGTCTACATTCACGGGACACCCGAGGAGGGGTTCATCGGGAGACCGGCCTCCATCGGCTGCATCCGCATGCGCAACGGGGACGTCGCGGACCTGTTCGAGCGCGTGACCGAGGGTACGCCCGTGGTGATCACCCGTGCCCCGACCGCCTTCCTGCTTCCCGACGCCTGGGGGACCGCATGACCGACGCGTTCAAGACACGCCGCTTCGACACCCGCGCCGTACGCGTGGGGCATCGCCGTACCCCGGAAGGGGAGCAGTCCGAGCCCATCTTCCCCACCTCGAGCTACGTGTTCGAGAGTGCCGCCCAGGCCGCCGCCCGGTTTGCGGGCGATGAGCCGGGCAACATCTATTCGCGCTTCACCAATCCCACCGTGCGCGTCTTCCAGGAGCGGCTGGCGGCCTTGGAGGGTGGCGAGTCCTGTGTGGCCACCGCCTCTGGGATGTCGGCCATCCTGTCCACCTGTCTGGGCCTGTTGCAGCAGGGGGATGCCCTGGTCTCGGCCAAGGCAGTCTTCGGTTCCACCATTATGCTTTTCGACAACTACCTGGCCAAGTTCGGGGTGGCCGTCCACTACGTGGACAGCCCCGATCCCGAAGCCTGGGCACAGACGATCGACCGCGTGCGGCCCAAGCTGGTGTTCTTGGAGACACCCTCCAACCCCTTGACCCAGGTCTACGACATCGAGGCCGTGGCCGGGATCTGCCGGCAGGCCGGCGCGCTGCTCGCCGTGGACAACTGTTTCTGCACCCCGGCCTTGCAGCGGCCCCTCGAACTGGGTGCGGACATCGTGATCCACTCGGCGACCAAGTACATCGACGGCCAGGGGCGCTGCGTGGGCGGGGCCGTGGTGGGCGATGCGGAGCGCGTGGGCAAGGACGTGTTCGGCGTGCTGCGCACGGCCGGTCCGTCCATGAGCCCCTTCAACGCCTGGGTCTTCGCCAAGGGCCTGGAGACGCTGTCGCTGCGGATGCACGCCCATTGCCGCAACGCGGGGCAAATCGCGCAATGGCTGGAGGACCATCCGCAGGTGGCGCGTGTCCATTACCCGGGGCTCGCCTCCCACCCCCAGCACGCATTGGCGGCGCGTCAGCAGGAAGGCTTCGGCGGGATCGTCGCCTTCGAGCTCAAGGGGGGACAGGCGGCGGCCTGGCAGCTCATCGATGCGGTGCGCATCTTCTCCATCACCGCCAATCTGGGCGATGCCAAGTCCACCATCACCCACCCTGCGACCACCACCCACGGCCGACTGAGCCCCGAACAGCGTGCGCAGGCGGGGATCGGCGACGGACTGGTACGGATCGCCGTGGGCCTCGAGGATCCCCTGGACCTGATCGAAGACCTGGAACAGGCATTGGCGAGGATCTAACACCCATGCCCTCCTCCGTGCGGGAACCGGAAGCGGCGACGCCGCACCGAGCGGAACGACTGCTCTGGCTGCTGACCCTGTTGGCCGGCATCATGCCGGCAGCGAACACGGTAGGGGCAACGGAAGGCCGGGCCCACCCCGAGGTCGGGACCGTGCCGGCCACGGTGCTGTGGTTCGACGAGCGGGAGCCCGGCGTGCCGCCGTACCGCACACGGATGATCGTGGTGCGTGACTTCATGCGCATGGACGATGGGGACGCAGGGGACGACTTCGTGCTGTTCGACCGGCGTACCGGCAGCATCCACAGCGTGAGCCACGAGGACCGCACCGTGCTGGACATCCCGGCGCGCCCCGTCGTGCGCGCGCCCCCCTATGAGCTGGTATTGAGCGAGACACGCGAGCCCCTGGACGACGCGCCGAGGATCGCCGGGCGGGTGCCGGAGCACCTGCGTCTCCGAGTCAACGGGTCGGTGTGTTACGAGACCGTGGTGGTCCCCGGCCTGCTCGACGACGTGGTGGCGGCGATGCGCGCATATCGCCGCAGCCTGGCCGGTGAACAGGCACGCACCCTGGACTGGACGCCTGTCGAGATGCAGACCCCCTGTGTACTGGCCCATGTCATTTTCCACCCGGCCCGGCATCTAGCATACGGTTTTCCGATCCAACACCGGGACTATCGCGGATACGTGCGGGTGCTGCAGGACTACCGGGAGCAGGTGCCGGTGGATGCGGCTTTGTTCCGGCTCCCGACAGGCTATCGCCACTACACCCTGGACGCGGTGCGGGCTCAGGATGCGCTCAAGGGGCCTGCGGGGAGGCCGGCGGGGTCCAACTGAAGGAGCTCGCAGCGCCCCGGACGGCACTCGAGC
>JALVEU010000044.1 GCA_027030565.1 Gammaproteobacteria bacterium
AGCGGTTGGCCAGGGGGGCGGGCATGGTGTAGGTGACCCCCCGGTCGCCCTGCCGATTGCCGGCGGCGAAGATGGCCCAGCCCTCGGGGACGCGATACTCGCCCAGGCGCCGGTCGAGGATGAGCTGATAGGCCGCCGCCGAGACGCTGGGCGCCGCCGAGGTGATCTCGTCGAGAAACAGGATGCCCTCCGGTCCGTGGCGTTGGACGTCGGGCAACATGGCGGGCACAGCCCATTCCACAGTGTCGCCCTTACGAAACGGGATGCCGCGCAGGTCGCTGGGCTCCATCTGCGAGAGCCGGATGTCGATCACGGGCACGCCGTGCCGCTCGGCCACCTGGGCCACCATCTGGGACTTGCCCACCCCCGGCGGACCCCACAGCATCACCGGGGTGTGATGGCCGGCGCGGGTGCCGAGAAATTCCTTGTCGAGTACGGAGAGCAGATGTGCAGGACGCATGCAAGAACCTCGATGAAACGGCGAAGGGACCCAGCGCTCAAGTCTCGAACCCGGCCTTACGGTACCACTCGCGGGCCTTGTCGGGGTCGCGTGGCACACCGCGGCCCTCCTCGTACATCATGGCCAGGGTGGTCTGTGAACCCACCAGGCCCTGCTCGGCCGCGCGCGTGAACCATTCCACGGCCTTCTCGCCGTCCTGCTCCACGCACTCGCCCTCCATGTACATGAAGCCGAGCCCGTGTTGGGCCAAGGCATGCCCCTGTTCGGCGGCCTCGTGCATCCAGCGGTAGGCCGCCTCGGGATTGGGCGCGACGCCCAATCCGTTCTGGTACATGACGGCCACTCGGTACTGCGCCTCCGCGAGCCCCTGCTCCGCCAGGGGAAGCAGCAGGTTCATGGCCTGGGCGAAGTGCTTGGCCTCGAAGGCCGCGATGCCACTGGACAGTGCCATCTCCTCTTCCTGCGTCAACCGGGGCTCCGGACTCATAAGGTCATTACTCCGCAAACGAACAACCGAATCGATCCGCCATTCTAGCCGCCACATTCTCAAACTAGGACCCAGCCTTTGTACGGGATTTCCCAGAAACCACCCACCCGGCTGCACACCACCAGGGTGGGCCCGGTCGCGGGCTAGGCGCAAGCGGGCCTCACGCGGATGGGTTGCGGGAGCTGGCGGGCACGCGGGAGAGACGGGCCAAGTTGCCCTCCCGGCGCGGTGGAGGGAGACACGATACGGCCTACTTAAGATGGAGAGGCCGGGCGCCCGTGGGCTTAGAGTCCAACCCACGGGCCATCCCGCTGATTGTCCGTGTCAAGCCGCCGCCGGCGCGCGGCTGGGACCCGCCCATCCCCGGCGAGCAGGGCACCCGTTGCCGACGATCAAGGCGTAGCCTGGAGAACTCACTTGGACTGCACAGGCCCCATGCCCCCAAACAACCACTCCCGAACCTTCGGATCACTGGGCTGGGTTGCAAGCCTTCAGCACCGTCCGCTCCCACCCAAACCCCAAGGCAGGGTACAGTGCACACCCTCCCCTCCTTCCTGGAGGCGCCCGATCAGGCGTGGACGGGGGACCGCCGCACCGGGCGCCTGCTACGGCTGCAGGACGGTGGCTTCCATGTAGGATCGTCCTGACCCAGGGCGCGGTGGTTCATTCAGGCCTAGATCTGCTCTTGAAACGAGCAACCGTTACATCGTCTGCGGCGCCCCGTGAGGCAGCGGATACGACGCTATTCCCGACCAGAAAACGCAGTGATCTGCTCATCCAAGATCATAAGCAGCAGCGGGATTTGCGTGCGGACCTCTGTATCCTCGATACGACCGAGTTCCTCGATAAGAGAGGCCGAGAGTTCCTGCATGATCAGGAGCAAACCATGATAAAACTCCTTTGTACCCAATTCACCGGTCTTGCGTTTTTCCTTGAGCTCCCTGAGCCTGTCATCCAGTTGAGCTGCACTTTCCACCATTTCAGTCCTCCATATTCACTCCACAAACCTGAGAAAAGCCGTCATGCAGACTCAAGTGCAGCATGTGCGCTTCCCAACGATCCAAACGAGTATTTCGTCGCTCAGAGCAGCCGCTCCAGTTCCTTGGCGGCGCGTGACACATCCAGGAACACCAAGCCCAGCTTGGCCTCCTTCTTGGTCAGAACTGTAAGCACCGCTTCGGGGCCGGCATCGCGAACCACCACATAACCGTTCCCCCCGTGGATCAGCATCTGGTCTAGCGTGCCACGATCCAGCTCCTTGGCAGTACGCTCACCCAGGGCCAACAAGGCCGCACTCATCGCCGCCACGCGGTCCTCTTCAATATTGTTGGGCAGTAGCGAAGCCATCATCAGACCATCGCGTGAGACCACTGCAGAGGCCTCGATATCCCCCGACGATCCGTTCAGGTCCGCCAAAATTGCAGCAATAGCATCCGTTCTCATCGTTCAAGTCTCCTCAGTTGGTTACAAATGATTCCGGAACCGCCGGGAGCTCGGCCCCATAACGGCCCCATAAGGTCCACACCAGATCCCGAAATGCAGTTCCAACGAACATCGCCCGGCCCCGAATCACGAGTACGAAGCGGCTCGGGCCGAAATTCATGGGCACAAAGGTGACCAGCTGGCGCCGCTTCAAGTCGAACAGGCAGGGCAGTCCATATTCAATATCCAACAAGTCGAACACCCCCCGGCCCGCATGCTCCAACGCGCCTACGAGCTTTGAGGCCAGCGCCGGCAAAGCGTCCACCACTTCGGGCTCGAAACCGACACTGGCCATGCACAGTCCGCTTGCGTCGGCCAGCAGCCCGGCACCCTCCTCGGACAGGAGCGTGAGCAGCGCCGGCAACGACTCCTGCATGGGGATGGCGGATCGCATGCACGGATCGTCTGAAATCTCCAGCAAGCGTCGCCCGACCAGACTACGCAACACACTGCGCGGATCCGGGATCTGCGCTTGTGTAGCGATCTGCTCCAGCAGAGCGTGGCTCAGAGCCGGAGACCGTTCTTGGCTCAATATCCAATGAAGCAACCTGGCTTGATCCCCATCGACGTGACCGGACACACTGACATAGGCTCCCAAAGTCGTGAGGCACAGAAATGGCCTGCTCATCGTTCGTGGTCACGCCGCCTGCGAATTGGCGACGTCTGCCAGGATGCGTGGCTCGATCATGCCGAGCATCGCCATCAACAGGACATTCACGTCACGCCTCGACCGTCCATCCACGGAAAACACCGGCACTACCCGGTCTCGGACCTGCCTCGACATCGCTTTGTGATAGTCCTCCAATGTCGGGGTCGATTTCACGTCCATGTGGGTGACTCCCACACAAAATGGAGCGGTCTGGAGGAAGTCCGAGAATGCCGAGAGGAACTGACGCAGATCGGCCAAAGGGTCGGGCTGCGCATTGTTCATGAGCAGGATGAGGCCCAACGCCCCATCGGTCATGATGTCCCACATGAAATCGAACCGGTCCTGCCCCGGCGTCCCATAGAGATGCACCTTGGCCTCTGCGCCCAGCTCGATGGTCCCGTAATCCAGCGCCACGGTGGTGGCGTTCTTGGCCGCTGCCACCTCGTCCGTGGGCCGGGCATCGGTGCGTACCGGCACGATATCGCTCAAGGCGGCGATGGCAGTGGTCTTGCCCGCCCCCACCGGTCCGCTAATGATGATCTTGTAGTTCTGCTGCGTATTCATGTCCCCCCGGCTCATGCATTCTTGCCCAACACCCGGCTGGCCACACGGCGGGCCAGCCGACCCAATACCCGGGACGACCAGCCCCGTTTCTTATCTTCCCTACTGCCGGCGGTCCGGACTGCGCGAGGAACCCGATGTTCGATTCCGATCAGGGACAGTCCGTAGGCCGCAGTGACGTAACAGGCCACCTGAGTCGTGGACAGCCCCATCTCCTGGGCAGCATCCAGAACGGAGATTGGCCGCGTCGCAAACAGCGCCGACAAGGCCACGGCCACCAACGGTTCGCGCAGGCGCGTGCAATCCGGCCATCGCTGCAACACCAGCGGTGCATCCGGCGCGATCTCCAACGGCAATGCACCGCGTGAACAGTTCCACGCCATTTCCCACAAGAATGCCTCCCGGCCCCACAAGGCGCTGGTCCCCTCGACGTTCATAACGGCCTCGACCCGGCGGGAGTCCACCACGCGCACATTGAAGGACTCCGTGGTGATTCGGGGCACACACAGGGAACGCAGCGAGCCCCAACCAACCGTGGTGAACACTTGGCCTTGGCGCAAGAACAGAAACCGGCCCATCCCATCGACCAGTACGTCCCGGCCGGTCTCCGTGGCCAATCGATCGGCCCTCAAGAGGACACCGATCAGGCGTTCTTTCAAGTCGAATTGTTCTATGCTGGATTGCTCTTGGTGCGCCGTTCCGGGCGCCCTTTGCTCCCCGGTGTGTCGAAAGGAGATGTGGCCTGCCAATGCACGCTCGATACTCTCAATGAGTACATCTACACGTGCAGGACGCGGCACCACCAGTGCACCCTCCAAGGGTTCCCCTCCGTATGTCAGGCATACTGCCGGCGTGGCGGGGTAACGCTGGCGCAGATCCTTCCATCGGCGCAAGCCGTCGCTGCCGTCCGATCCAAACAGGATCAGGTCGGGTTGCTCCTCAAGGCTTTCGCTGAATGCGACCTCCCGCCGGAGCCGACGCGGTACTAAAACCTCCAAGGCGGAGAATTCCGAACGACTGAGTCCATGCGCCAACACTTTGAGCGGCACGGTGTCCGACCGTGACCCCGGTGATCGGCTTTGAAAATCCATCTTGATTTGAAGAATCCTAAGCGAAATCGCATTCTCAATTCGAAAATCCAGAATAGTCAAGGGAGGAAAGATGCCTGGCCCCAAATTCCAGGCGAACGGTGCTTTAGCACTTCACGTGGGGCCGGTGCACCAAACCAAATTCAATGTCCCGTTCGGCTCACTCGGACCGGTATATGCCTTCATGAAGGCAGCAAGACCCGGCCGTCCCGTCACCGGGATCTTGTTTCTTCTGGGAAGGCCCGCTGCCAATTCGACTCAGCACACCCTGTTCCGGGATGCACAGGCACCCCCGGGTAACCGCCGCGAAGACGCTCGGTGTCGTATCCGAGGCGCAGGGCGCTCCGTTGGCGCCGCCGGTCCCGCCGCACCGCCTGAAAAACGAAGGTTAACCCCAACGAGATATTCAGCCGCGGG
>JALVEU010000045.1 GCA_027030565.1 Gammaproteobacteria bacterium
GGTCGGCCCGATGATGCGGGGTCGGGTTCCCCGGGCCCGGCCGCAAAAGTGCATTCCCCGGGGTGCAGGGGACAGGGCCGGCATCCCACCCAGTCCTCCGGCCGGCCGTGGATCTGGAAACGCGCGCGGGCGGTATACTGCACCGCTTTCCGGAGGCATCGGCCGGGTTCATGGAGCGCATCCGCGAGATTCCCTACAACTACACTTCGTTCTCGGACCGAGAGATCGTCCTGCGTTTTCTCGGCGAACGCGGGTGGGCGCTCATCGAGGCGCTGCGAGACACCCGGCGCACCGGCCGCTCGGCACGCATGCTGTTCGAAGTCTTGGGGGACATGTGGGTGGTGGGCCGCAATCCCTACCTCCAAGAGGACCTGCTGGAGAATGCGACGCGGCGGCGGCACCTGATCCAGGCCCTGGAACACCGTCTGACCCAGTTCGAGTCGCGACTCGACGACAATCCGATGGCGGCCGAACTCCTGGCCCTGGCCCGTGAGGCCGTGCAGCGCTTCGCGGGCTGCTTCGAAGCCCGGCGCCGGCTGCGACGCCGGCTGCTCAGGGCACTGGCCGGTATCACCCGCCCCGACAACGTGGATTTCGGCGGGCTGGCGCGGGTCGCCCACGCCACCGATGCCACCGACTGGCGGGTGGAGATCCCCTTCGCCGTGATCACACCGGACACCGAGGAAGAGGTGGCCCCCATCGTGCGGGCGTGCCTGGGGCTGGAGCTGAGCCTCATTCCGCGCGGCGGTGGCACAGGCTACACGGGTTCGGCGGTGCCGCTGGACGACCGGTCCGTGGTCATCAACACCGAGAAACTCGAGTCGCTCTCCGACGTGGAATTCATGGAGCTGGAGGGCGTGCCGGGGCGGGTTCCCACCGTGCGCTGCGGGGCAGGAGTGGTGACCCGCAGGGTGGCCGAGCTCGCCGAGCGGCACGGCCTGGCCTTCGCCGTCGATCCGACATCGCAAGACGCCTCCACCATCGGCGGCAACGTGGCCATGAACGCTGGGGGCAAGAAGGCCGTGCTCTGGGGCACCACCCTCGACAACCTGGTGTGGTGGCGCATGGTCACCCCCCAGGGGACGTGGCTCGAGGTGGAGCGGCTGAATCACAACCTGGGCAAGATCCACGAACAGTCCCAGGTGCGGTTTCGCATCCGCCGCTTCGCAGCCGACGGGCGCACCCCCAGAGGCACGCCCGAACTGCTGGTCCTGCCCGGCCGCGCGTTCCGCAAGCCCGGCTTGGGCAAGGATGTGACCGACAAGTACTTGGGCGGCCTGCCGGGAGTCCAGAAAGAGGGGTGCGACGGGCTGATCACGGCGGCCCGCTTCGTGCTCCATCGCATGCCGGCCCATGTGCGTACGCTGTGCATGGAGTTCTTCGGCGAGGACCTGGACCGCATGGTGCCCGCCATCGTGGAACTCAAGGACTACGTGGACGGACTCGACACGGTGTATGTGGCCGGGCTCGAGCACCTGGACGAGCGCTACGTACGCGCAGTGCGCTACGCGCCCAAGTCCACGCGCCGCCAGCGACCCAAGATGGTGCTGCTGGCGGACCTGGTCTCCGACGACGAGCCGGCCCTGGAGGCGGCCGTGGCGGAAGTGCTGCGCCGCGTGGCCGCCCGGGGCGGGGAGGGCTTCGTGGCGGTGAGCCCCGAGGCCCGGCGTCACTTCTGGGCCGACCGGGCGCGCACCGCCGCCATCTCGGCCCATACCAATGCATTCAAGATCAACGAGGATGTGGTGATCCCCCTCGCACGGCTGGCCGAATACACGCGGGGGGTGGAGCGCATCAACATCGAGCAGTCCATCGCCAACAAGGACCGCATCCTCACTGCGGTGCTTCGGTATCTGGATGGTCCACTGGACGAGGTGCGGCAAGAAGAGGACGAGGAGAGCCGAGAAGACCTGGAGATCGTCGAGACCAAGCGCCGCGCCGCCCACCAGTGGGTCTCGGAAGTGCGCGAACGCTGGCGCCGGGTGCTGGAACACCTGGATGCACCGGCCGAGGACCACCTCGACCTCCTGGACGAGCGGGCGCGGGCTGCGCTGCGTCCCGGAGATCGTCTGCTGGACCTCATGCTGCGCAGGGACCTGCGCCAGTCCTACCGGTGCGAGGTGGGCGAGCGGCTCGATGCGGTCTTCGACGGGCGGGCCTTCGCCGAAGTCCGAGAGCGCCTGCGCGCGATCCATGCCGGAATCCGCGACGAACGCCTGTTCGTGGCCCTGCACATGCACGCCGGCGACGGCAACGTCCACACCAACATCCCGGTGCACTCGTCCAACTACCGCATGCTGCACGAGGCCGAAAGGATCGTGGATCGCATCATGGCGTTGGCCCGTGAACTGGACGGCGTGATCTCCGGCGAACACGGGATCGGACTGACCAAGGTGCGCTACCTCCCGCCCGGGGCTCTAGGTCCGTTCGTGGAATACAAGCGTCGGGTGGACCCGGCGGGTCGGTTCAATCCGGGTAAGCTCATGCCGGGTTCGGGGTTGGAAGGCGCCTACACCCCCTCGCTGCGCCTGGTGGAGCAAGAGGCGCTGATCCTCGAGGAGACCGAGCTCGGTGCGCTCAACGACGCCATCCGGCACTGTCTGCGTTGCGGCAAGTGCAAGCCGGAGTGCATGACCCACGTGCCGAGGGCCAATCTCCTCTATTCGCCCCGCAACAAGATCCTGGCCACGGGCTTGGTGATCGAGGCCTTCCTGTATGAGGAGCAGACCCGGCGCGGCCTCTCCGACCGTCACTATGCGGCCATGAACGAGATCGCCGATCACTGCACCGTATGCCACAAGTGCCTGCCGCCGTGCCCCGTGGACATCGACTTCGGCGATGTGACCGCCGCCATGCGCCACATCCTCGTGCAGCGTGATCGCAGACGCAGCAACCTGGGCGCGCGTGCGGCGATGTTCTTTCTGGACACCACCGATCCCCGCCTCATCCGCTGGTTGCGTCTGGGGCTCGGGCACCTGGGCTTTGCCGCCGTCAACGCCATGCACGGGCTGCTGCGGCGCAGCGGCCTGCTCGCACCGGACGCAGTCCCGACGGCCACCACCGACCCGCCCGGACCCGTGGACCAGGTGGTGGAGCTGGTGCGCCGACCCATCCGGGTGGCGCCGCCCAGGCGCGACTACCGTGCCCGTCTGGGGCTCACAGACCGGCGTTATGTACCCATCCTGCGTGACCCCGACAAGGCGGGCGAGGATGCGCCGGCGGTGTTCTACTTCCCCGGTTGCGGTTCCGAGCGCCTGTTCAGCCAGGTGGGCCTGGCCACGCTCGCCATGCTTTGCGCCACGGGCGTACAGGTGGTGTTGCCACCGGGATATCTGTGCTGCGGGTACCCGCAAGCTTCGGCGGGTTACGCCGAGGATGGACGGCGCATCTCGGCCGAGAACCGCGTGTTGTTTCATCGCGTGGCCAACACCCTCAACTATCTGGACATCGGCACCGTGATCGTCTCCTGTGGCACCTGCATGGACCAGCTCCTGACCTACGCCTTCGAACGCATCTTTCCAGGCTCCCGGCTGCTGGACATCCACGAATACCTCATGGAACAGGGGATCCGCATGCCTGCACCGGCCGCTGGTCCCCACCTCTACCACGATCCTTGCCACACCCCCATGAAGACCCATCGGCCCATGGACGTGGTGCGCAGCCTGCTGGGCCAGGAAGTGGCACTGACACCGCGCTGCTGCGGGGAGGCGGGCACCCTGGGCACGGCGCGGCCCGACATCGCCAATCAGGTCCGTTTTCGCAAGCTGGAGGAACTGAGAGAGGGCCTGCGCACGCTCACCGGCACCGACCGTGCACCCCAGGGCATGCGTCTGTTCACCGCCTGCCCCGCCTGCCTGCAGGGGTTGTCGCGATACACCGACGAGACGAATCTTCAGGCCGACTATGTCGTGGTGGCACTCGCCGGTGCGTACCTGGGAGAAGACTGGGAGCGGCGGTTCATGGAGACCCTGGAGCGAGGTGGTGTGGAGCGGGTGCTCCTGTAATGTTCCGGACCGCGGTGCCGGCTTGGCCTCCTCCCCCCTTGACGGTGGGCTGCCGGGCTCCCGGGGGGTGCTGGAGGCGCACGGGCCGATCCTTGATCGTGGTGAAATACGTCTTGGTGTAGCGCCACCAGTCCATGCCCGTGGGTACCGGCTCGCCGCGTTCGTAGGCGCCGATGTCGGGGCCAGCCTGCACCGCTGGACTCTTTTCATGCAAGCGGAAGTCGAAGCGCTCCGGATCCAGGAAAAGGGGATCCTTTCCCACGATAGCATCCTCGCCGACCGGAGGGCCCGCGTGAAAGAACAGGTTCTTTGTGATCAAGATCCGGTCCTTGGGATTTCTAGCCTTTTCCAACCTCTGGGAGAGGGGGTCGATGCAGTGGTCGAAAATGTTATGGGAGATCGAAATGCTGCTCGGTACGCGTCCTCCCAGTAAAGCGGTGGTGTGTTTACCAGGGGTGGCCACCATGATCGCGTGCTTGCAGTCGTAAAAGACATTATGGTTGATCGCCAGGTTCACCTGGGCATTGGGAATCGAGATCACCCCGCCGTGCTGGGGCCGACAGCCGACGAAGACGTTCCTCCTGATCTTCACGTCCTTCAGAGCGGCCGCGCCCTTGCCGAGCGACATCACCGTCTTCTCATGGGTATAGAACAGGTTGCCCTCGATCAATGCTCCCCCGAAACGGGTCACCTCCCCGCTGTCGCCCGTGTGCTTCCGATAGACCTCGAACATCAATGCCACACCGCCCTTGTTGGGCTTCGGAGTCAGGCCGTTCCCGTAGATCACGTTACCGCGGAAGATCACGCCGGGCATCACGCGGAAATTGAACAGAGATACAAGGTTGTACGGTGACCACCGAGAGTGGGGATAGAGCACTTCGTTGTACTCGATCACGTGCCCTGGTCCTGCGAGCTGCACGATCTCCCGGCTGCTGTAGTGAAACCGGTTGTTGCGAATAGTGAAGTGGTCGACGTGCGGCGACTGCGTCATCCAGTGGTTGAGACAATAATAGGTGTCGAGGTCTTCCCAGATCACATGGGAAGCCCTGGGGACGATACGCTGCTTGTCCACGAAAATATCCCGTTTGGGCATCTGGAGCAGACCCAGACAGAGATGGAATT
>JALVEU010000046.1 GCA_027030565.1 Gammaproteobacteria bacterium
ACCCCGAAGTCGCGCAGCTTGAGCTCCACCAGGCGCGACATAGCCTCCAGCGCCGATTCCGAATAACCGCCCTCCCCGCTCCGCGGCGGGTCGAGCAGTGACAAGGGCGGCAACTCGGTGTCCGCAGGGATCTCGAGCAGCGGGATCTGGCGCTCGCGTTCGGCGCGCTCACCGGGCTCCGGCGGACCGAGTGCGGGCTCGATTCGTGGCACCTTGCGCCGCTTGCGCTTCTCGCGCCGACGCTCGGCCTCGACCACGACCCGGCGCTCGCGGCGCGCCCGTTCCGCGGCACCGGCCTCTTGCCAGCGGCGCACCCACCGTAGACCCAGGCTTGTGCCCACCAGGGCCCAGTGGCCGATCCACTCCGCCACGCTCCCCCAGGACAACCCGATCGCCAGCGTCACGCCCGCCAGGAACATGGCCGTGAGGAGGAGGCTCGCCCCGACGATACTCAGCTCGGGCACCATGGCCCCGGCCAGCGCCTCGCCGAGCACCCCCCCCGCATGCTGGGGCAGTCCGCCACCCAAGAAGTGCATGGTGGCCAAGGCGCAGCCCGAGACCACCATCACCAGGAAGCCCGCCCAGCGCACCGCCAGCAGGCTCCAGTCGGTCTGCCCCTCTCGCATCTCGCCACGCACGACCAACCAGCCGCTCCAGCCGATCATGGGTGGGGCGAGGAAGGCGAGATACCCGAGCAGGTAAAACAGTAGATCGGCGATCCACGCCCCCGCAGCACCACCAAGGTTGTGTACCGTACTGTGCGTACCGGTGTGGGACCAACCGGGGTCGCCGGGATCGTAGCTCAGCAGGGACAGCAGCAGCAGCAGCGCGACCGCCAACACCAGCAGCCCAGCCCCCTCCCGGAGCAGATGGATCACCCTGCCCCGCATGGGATCGGCATCGACCTTCTTCAGCGTCGCCTGCGCCACGGGAATCAGCTGCCCTCCAATATGAAGTTCATTCTAGAAAACGACCTTAGTACATTGAACGCAAGCGATTCTAAACGGGAAGAGCCCCTGGGACCAAGACGCCGACCAAACGGTATCCCGCGCGCGACCAGCGGCTACCCAAAGTGCGGCCGCCGCCACCAGACCCAGCGGTGGACACCGCCCGTGGTGCCTTTACCTGCTCCATCGGGACCCGTACCATGCGCGTGTCCAGCGGCGGCCGAGAGGCCCCTGCCGCAGGATGGTATGGGCACGGTCTCACCCGCACCCGCGTTCGAATGGAGAAAAAGTATACATGAGCGATTTAAAGCACAGCCGCGTGCTGATCCTCGGTTCCGGCCCTGCCGGCTACACGGCCTCGATCTACGCGGCCCGCGCCGACCTCAAGCCCGTGTTGATCACCGGGCTCGAGCAGGGCGGACAGCTCATGACCACGACGGACGTGGAGAACTGGCCCGGCGAACCCGAAGGGGTGCAGGGCCCTCAGCTCATGGAACGCATGTTGCGCCACGCCCAGGCCTTTGAAACCGAGATCGTCTTCGACCACATCCATACCGCGGACCTGGGGAAACGGCCCTTCGAACTGACCGGGGATATGGGCCGCTACACCTGTGACGCACTCATCATCGCCACGGGCGCCTCGGCCCAATACCTGGGACTGGAGTCCGAGCAGTTCTATCGGGGCAAAGGGGTATCGGCCTGCGCCACCTGTGACGGGTTCTTCTATCGAGACCAACCCGTGGCCGTGGTGGGTGGGGGCAACACGGCCGTGGAGGAAGCCCTGTATCTGGCCAACATCGCTTCGCACGTGACCCTCGTCCACCGGCGCGACGCCCTGCGGGCCGAGAAGATCCTGCAGGACCGCCTGTTCGAGCGCGAGAAGGAAGGCAAGATCAGCATCGAATGGAACCACGTGGTCGACGAAGTCCTGGGTGACGGACAGGTGGTCACAGGGCTGCGCCTGCGCCATGTGAAAACGGGACAGACCAAGGACCTCGCCGTCAACGGGGTCTTCATCGCCATCGGACACAAACCCAACACCGACATCTTTGCCGGTCAGCTGGACATGGACAACGGCTACATCGTGGTCAAGGCGGGGCGGGACGGGGATTTCACGGCGACCAGCGTGCCGGGCGTGTTCGCCGCCGGGGACGTCATGGATCACGTCTATCGCCAGGCCATCACCTCGGCCGGGGCCGGGTGCATGGCGGCTCTGGACGCCGAACGTTACCTGGACATGCTGGAGCACCATCCTCCCCGCATCGAGTGACCCTGCACGTCACGACCACCGAGTCGCTGGCAGAAGTCTGCGCGCAGGACTGGGACGCCCTGCTGGGCCCCGACCCCCAGCCGTTCCTCACGCACACCTTCCTCTACGGATTGGAACGCCACGGCTGCGTGGGCGAATCCCAGGGCTGGCAACCCCGACATCTCCTGGTGCAGGACGCCGGAGGACGACTGGTGGGGGCGACGCCCCTCTACGTCAAGACGCATCCCTATGGGGAACTCGTCTTCGACTGGGCGTGGGCCGACGCCTATGCACGCCATGGCCGTGCTTATTATCCAAAGGCCGTGGGCGCGGTGCCTTTCACCCCGGTCTCCGGCCCCCGGCTCCTGGTCCACCCCGATGCACCGACCGCCGCAGTGCGCTCCCGGCTCGTGGCCGCGACGCTGGCCGAGGCCCACGGGGCCGGCTGGAGCGGTGTGCACTGGCTGTTCGCGAGACCGGACGAGACACGGTTGCTGGAACGCGAAGGCGGATTCCTGCGGGTCGATCTGCAGTACCACTGGGACAATCCCGGTTATGCCAGCTGGGAGGATTTCCTCAAGCGGCTGCGGTCCAAGCGGCGCAAGGAGATCCGGCGAGAACGCGAGCGGGTTCGACAGCAGGGGCTGGCGGTACGTGTGGTCCATGGCGACGAGGCCACCGAGGCCGATCTCGACGCAGCCCACGCGCTCTACGCCGCCCTGTTCGATCGCAAGTACGGGTACCCCACGCTCACCCGGGCGTTCTTTCGAGACGTGGGTCCACGGCTCGGCACCGGGCTGGTGTTGTTCTTCGCCGAGGCCCGCGGCCGCCCCGTGGCCGTGGCCATCTGCCTGCGCGACGCGCGGAGCCTGTACGGACGGTACTGGGGCTCGGCCGCTCGCCACGACTGCCTGCACTTCGAGCTCTGCTACTACCAGGGGATCCAATATTGCATCGAGCACGGGCTGTCTCGCTTCGAACCCGGAGCCCAGGGGGAGCATAAGATCCCCCGCGGCTTTCTCCCGATGCCCACTTGGTCGGCGCACTGGATCGCCGATCCCGGGTTCGCCGAGGCACTGCGCCAGTGGAGCCTTCGGGAGCAGGCCGCGGTCCTCCAGGCGTACGAGGCCCTGATGACGGCATCGCCGTACCGGCGCCAGGGGCGGCCGTGAGCTTGACCTGGCTCGATCCCCGGGACCCGTATCAGCCGTTCCCGCCGGTCGAACACGCCCTGCGCGAGCCCGACGGTCTGCTCGCCGTGGGTGGCGATCTCAGCGTGCCGCGGCTGCTGAGCGCCTACCGCAGCGGGATCTTTCCATGGTTCGAGGAGGGGCAGCCGATTCTATGGTGGTCACCAGATCCGAGGCTGGTCCTCTTCCCCCCGGAGATCCGTGTTCGGCGCAGCCTGCGCAAGGTCCTGCGCAATCGCCCCTGGCAGGTCACCATGGACACCTGCTTCGAGGCCGTGGTGCGGCAATGCGCCGAGCCGCGCTCCGGCCAGGCCGGTACCTGGATCACCCGTTCCATGGTCCACGCCTATCACGAGCTCCACCGGGCGGGTCATGCGCACTCGGTGGAGGTCTGGTCCGACCAAGAAGAGCTGATCGGCGGGCTCTATGGGGTTGCCATCGGCGGCGCGTTCTTCGGCGAATCCATGTTCACACGCGCCCCGGACGCCTCGAAGGTGGCGCTGGTCTGGCTGGCCCGCCAGCTCGAGGACTGGGGCTTCGGGCTCATCGACTGCCAGATGGTGACCGCACACCTCGTCCGCATGGGTGCCCGGCCCCTGTCGCGCGCGGCGTTCATCCGCCTGCTACGCCGTTACACGGAGCAGGCACGGCCGCCCGGGCCTTGGCGGTTCACCGTGGACCGGGACCGGATCCTGGAAAGACCGGACCCACACCGCTCATGAGCGGGCGTCCCCACCACAGCGGAAGATCACCCATGCGCTTGGCCGCCAAACGGGGTACACTCCATGCCCGGTTGCATTCCGACCACCATCCCGGCGGTATCAGGCGGACGGTGTCTTGGCTTTCTCTCTCACTTCCAATGGAGGCTCGAGACGTCATGTATGCTTTCCACGCCACCATTCCGGGCCCCTTTGAGGGCGCACTGACGCGGGTGACCGATGCGCTGAAGGAGGAGGGCTTCGGCGTACTCACGGAAATCGACGTGCAGGCGACCTTGAAGGAAAAGATGGGCGTGGAAATGCGTCCCTACCGCATCCTCGGCGCCTGCAATCCTCCCCTCGCCCACAGGTTGCTGAGCACAGACCCCGATATCGGTCTCTTGTTGCCGTGCAACGTGGTGGTCCGCGAAGAGGAAGATGGCAACGTTGTGGTCGGTTTTCTGGACCCGGTCCCCCTCCTTCGCTTGGCCGAGAACGAGACGGTGGACCAGGTCGCCCAGGACGCGCGGGACCGGCTGATGCGGGTGCGCGACGCGCTGTCGTCCTGAGCACCGAAGACACACGCATTGGACCGCGTCCGCCCCCGGCTCCGCCGTCGCAGCCCGGTACCGGCATCCAGGTTCTTTGCGAAGAATGGTTTTTGCGACACCGACCGCCTTGGGCGGTTCCGACACCGGCAGGTCTCTTCTTGCCGCATGTTCACCATGGGAGATGACGACATGACACCAATCACCACGAGACTGCTCGCCGCTTCAGCCGCAATCCTGCTCACCGCCCCCGGCCTCGCCCCGGCTGCGAGTCCCGGTGGCGGTCCCGGACCTCAGGCCGGCCCCAGCCCGCAGCAGATGCAGCAAATGATGCAGCGCCGCGCCATGATGCAGAACATGATGCAGCAGGGCCCCAAGGGCGGTCCCGGGCCTCAGGCCGGCCCCAGCCCCCAGCAGATGCAGCAGATGATGCAGCGCCGCGCCATGATGCAGAACATGATGCAGCAGGGCCCCAAGGGCGGCCCCGGGCCT
>JALVEU010000047.1 GCA_027030565.1 Gammaproteobacteria bacterium
AGGCCGTAGAGCTCGTCGGCATTGTCCTCGCCCAGCGCTTCCAGATAAAGGCGGTCACCGAGGTCCTCCAGGAGCACCAGTCCGGCGGCCACGTCGGCGCAGTGCACGGCCGGGACGTGAATGCCGGCCTCTGCCAGGAGTCCGGCGATGTGTAGGAAGGGCCGGACATCCTCGTGGTCCGGCGGTGCATCCATGAGCACGTAACGGCGGCCATCCACATTCACGCGCCAGTAGCGTCTGAAGCTGGCGTCACCCGCCAGCGGGGCGAGCGACACCGTGCCGCCACCCGTGCAGCGGCTCACGAACTCGCTCAGGCGTGCTTCGCCAGACATCTTCTCCAACTTCGTCTCCCGTGCCCGTTCCGCCTCGTCGCGGTCTGCTCCGGAGCAGGGCGTCTCCGGATGCCGCACGAGTCTTCTCGTGGGAGAATGATGGGCACAGCACGCGGGCATGTGCAAGCGGCCTCCTGCGCCGCCACCGATCATCGACTCACCAACCAGACAGGAGACCCGTATGGCCTCCCACGACAATCCGGCTTCCGTCGCACAAACCAGTCTCATCGCGCGTGTCAGCGAGCCTCTGTACACGGCCAGGGGATGGATGAAGCTCGCCGGTGCGCTGGTCATCCTCTACGGTGTCCTCACGGCGCTGACCATCGTCGGCCTGCTCATCGCCTGGATCCCCATCTGGATGGGCGTGCTCCTGTTCCAGAGTGCGAAAGCGGTGGAGCAGGCCCATCTGGCCTCCGACGAGCAGGCGTTTCTCCTCGCGCAGCTCAAGCTCAAGACCTATTTCGTGATCACCGGGGTGCTCGCCCTGATCGTCCTCCTGCTGGCGGTGTTGCAGGTGGTGGGCATGGGGCTCGGCATGTTCATGCACTGGGAGACCATGCAGCAGATCATCACCTCCGGCCCATGAGTCGTCGCAGTCTCGGGCTGAGTGACGCCCTGCACGCCTATCTGCTGCGTACCGGGGTGCGCGAACCGCCCCTGCTGTCCCGGTTGCGTGAGGAGACGGCGCGTGACCCCATGGCGCGGATGCAGATCGCACCCGAGCAAGGCCGATTCATGGAGCTGCTGGTTTCGATCCTGGGCGCGCGCAGGGCGATCGAGATCGGCACGTTCACCGGCTACAGCGCCTTGTGGATCGCTCGCGCCCTGCCTCCGGACGGGCTGCTGGTGTGCTGTGACATCAGCGAGACATGGACTCGGGTGGCGCGTAGGTACTGGGCCGAGGCGGGGCTGGACGACCGTATCCGGCTGCATCTGGCACCGGCCCTCGAGACGCTGGACGGGCTGCTCGCACAGGGTGAGGCGGGGAGCTTCGACTTCGCCTTCATCGACGCGGACAAGAAGGGCTATGCGGCGTACTTCGAGCGCTGCCTGCGCCTGCTGCGGCCCGGTGGCGTCGTTGCGGTGGACAACGTGTTCTGGGATGGCGCCGTGGTCGACGAGACCCCCGGCGACGAAGACACGCAGGCCATACGCGCCTTCAACGAGCGGCTGGCTGCCGACGACCGGGTGGCGCTCAGCGTGGTTCCCGTCGGTGACGGGCTCGCGCTGGCCCGTAAGCGTTGAGTCCGCCACCCCAGCGCCCCACGCGCCGGGCTACCTTGTGCAGGAAGTTTTCCAGGCGCTTGACGTGGAAACGCGCGCTGGAGAACGGCTGCCCGATGCGCTCCAGGGTCTCACGATGCAAGGTCCAGAACGCCTCGGTGCGCGCGCGGTAGGGCTTGTGTGCCAACACGCGGTAGTATTTGTCGAGGAGTTGCGCCATCCGCGTCTGGAACTCGGCCTCGTCCAGGAATTCCGGCCCGTAGAGGGCCAGCAGCTCCAACTGCTGGAGCGGCAGGCGCAGCATCGGTCGGGCCTGCGTGCTGGTGGCGGACTCCTCGTGCCGGCGCACGAAGCTCAGCACCTGGTGGACGAAGCCGAAGTCCACCGCGCGCATGAGCTCATAGAGCACCTTGACGTCGGCGTTGAGATCCGGCCCCGGGTAGAAGGGATCGCGCCCGCGCACCAGATCGGCGCGGATCAACAGGCCCGAGGGCGAGAGGAACGGATAGGTCTCGCCCAGGAGCACCCGGCGGGCCAGCTCTCGCCCGGGCACATGGGGGCTCGGGTATGACAGACCATCGCAGGCCACTCGGTCGCCCCACTGGCAGTAGCCGCCCACCACGCCGATGTCCGCGTGGGCCTCGCCGGCCTCGACCAGGGCGCGTAGGCAATCGGGCATCAGCATGTCGTCGGCGTGGACCACCTTGCACCAGCGGCTCTGCGGCGAGATCTGCCGCATGGCATGGTTCCAGTTGTCCATGAGTGGCAGGAGCTCGGGATTGCGCAGCACGCGGATGCGGGGCTCCTCGGCCGCGAAGCGGGCGGCGATCTCTGGGGTACGGTCGGTGCTCGCATTGTCGAGGATGACGTATTCCCAGTTGGAATACGTCTGCTGCAGCACACTGCGGATGCACGGTTCGAGATAGGCTTCCCCGTTGTAGACGGGAGTGACGACCGAGACCAGGGGCTCTGCGCTCATGGGATCGCGATGGCTGGGGGCGCTGGCGCGGCAGTGTAGCAGGTCGGTGGTCTCTGCCGGGATGACGTAATTCACTGAATCGGTGTCCTTCGCGGCACCACACGCACCTGCAGGAGGAACGTCGGGAATGGCACTCAGGGGACGTCGCAAGCGCCTGTTGCGCTGGGTATTGAAGCGGGCGGGACGGGGCCTGCCCCGGGAGGCGGCGTTGCGCTGGGCGGCGCGGCAGCTCCCCCCCTTCTACGGCCAGGTCGCGCTCAGCCGACTGGTGGAGGAGGGCTTCGTCTCGCCGGATGCGGTGATCGCCCATGCGGGCCTGCGCATGGGGCGGCACTGTTTCGTGGGCGAGCGGGTCACCATCTATCAGGAACGGGACGGCGGCGAGGTGGTCCTGGAAGACGGCGTGCATCTGCACCGTGACACGGTGATCCAGACGGGGCAGGGCGGGACGGTGGTGTTGGGTGCCGAGACCCATGTGCAGCCGCGCTGTCAGTTCTCCGCCTATCTGGGATCCGTCCGCGTGGGCGCGCGAGTGGAGATCGCACCCGCCTGCGCGTTCTATCCTTACAACCATCGGGTAGCCGCGGGCACCCCGGTGCGCCAACAGCCCCTGACCACCAAGGGCGGCATCGAGATCGGCGACGACGTGTGGATCGGCTACGGCGCCATCCTGCTCGACGGTGTGCGAGTGGGTGCCGGGGCGGTCATCGGGGCGGGGGCCGTGGTGACCCGCAGCGTGGAGCCCGAGGCCATCGTCGCCGGCAACCCTGCCCGGGTGATCGGTATGCGATCCTGAGGGACGCAGGCGATCGATGGGACTTCCGTCCTGGATCCGGTCTGTTCCGGCGCGCCGTGTCCGCCTGCCGCACGGGCGGCACCTGGCGGGCTGTGCCCTCGCCGCCTTCCTCGGGGCCTGTGGCGGCGGCGATGGTGCCGGGGAATCCCCGGGGACGGTCCAGGTGGTGGTACAGGACACGGCGCTGGCGCCGGCGGACGCCTACGGGGTGGCCTTCCGGATTCCAGGCGGGACGTGGGTGACGGTGCCCGCCGATGCTCCCGGGCATTACACCCTGGTGCTGCCCGCTCCTGCGGAAGCGGTGGAGGTCGCCATCCGTTGCGACGGCGCGGCCCCCCGGAGCCGCGTCTACGTGCATGCGTTCGGTCTGTCCGAGGGCCGGAAGGTGTTGGTGAGCTACTGCAGACGGGCGGAGGCCACAGAACGCAAGCTCGCCATCTCTGCACGACTGCCCGCGGGCGCGGACAGACTTGCGGTCACGGGCAGCGGCAGCCGGGTCGCGTCGGAGGTGCGGGCCTCGGCGCGAGGGGAGGCGCACGCCGAGCTCCCCACGGCCGTAACCGGCGATGCTCAAGACCTGATCCTGCTGGCCGGCAGGGGGGAACCGGAAGTCCGGCCGCTGGCGCTGGCCGTGCTGCGCGACGTGGACCCGGAGGCGGCCGGTACCGGCCTGCGCGCCGACCTGAGCGCCCCTGGTCTGCGGCTGGCGCCGGCGGCCGCCCTGGATCTGGTGGCGATGCCCCCGGGTTGGGAGCCCCACTACCGGCTGCACTTGCTCACCGCGCGTGGGGCCAAGCTGGTGGTGCAGGAACGTGTGGGTGTGTACAGCGATCTGCTCGCCGTGCCCCGGCCGGCCGCCGGTGGGGCGGCCGCGGAGGACTGGCTGGAGCTCTACGCCGAGTCGCGGGCGGGAGACGGGCGCCGCGTGTACACGCGTCTACACCGGCGGGTGGGGGCCCGACCAAGCGGCTTCGTGATGGACTTCCCGGTGCCTTTCTGGTCCGCCGACTACCGGCCCCGCTTCGAGCCCCTGCTCGTGTTCGACGGGCTCACGGATTCGTCCCCGGGGCACCTGGGCTACCGCTTCCGGGTGGAACGCCCCGGCGCACCGGCGAGCTGGGAGCTGAACGTCTCCGACGGTTTCCTGCGGGCGATGGGAACGGCACATTACGTCCTGCCCGATTTGGCGATGGTGCCCGGGTTCGGCGACGCGTGGCAGCCCACGCCGGGCGAGCCGCTGCGCTTCGACGCCTTCAGCGGAAGCTTCGAGGGCACGGACTGGCAGGCCTACATCCTGGCGCCCGAACCCATCGGCAACCGGCGCCATCGACCCATCGACGGGCAGCGGCTCCGTGTCTCCAGGATCCAGGGCGTGCTGCCGGCGCAACGCAAGCGCTGATATGGGCTCAGGGCCGCTGCCGGACCGCAGCCGGTGCCTCGGTTGCTCTGCAGAGGCGTTGGCGATACGGAAGGCATGGCCAGATGCTGGGGGGTCTGCCTGGAATGACCATGCCTGCTCTGGCGGTGGGCGAAACTTTCTTGATGTGTATCAAGCATTGGACCTTGAGTACGTCCTACAGGACCCCATAAGATCCATCATGTAAGTCGCTGAGTCCGAATGGATCAGCCGACCGTTTCCAATTCCAGCCTAAATCGGGGGTAGTGAGTACCGGTTGCAGTGGGCGGATCCCTTCGATCTTGTC
>JALVEU010000048.1 GCA_027030565.1 Gammaproteobacteria bacterium
GGTCCGCATCGGCGCCTACATCCTCAAACAGAAGATCAAGGGGGTGCAGCGCTATCCGCTGGTGCTGATGCTCGAGCCCCTGTTCCGGTGCAACCTGGCCTGTGCGGGCTGCGGCAAGATCGACTATCCGGAAGAAGTGCTCAACCGACGCATGAGCGTTCAGGAATGTCTGGACGCAGTGGACGAGTGCGGCGCACCTGTGGTCTCCATTCCCGGCGGTGAGCCGTTGATTCACAAGGAAATGCCAGAGATCGTGCGGGGCATCGTGGCGCGCAGGAAGTTCGTCTATCTGTGCACCAACGCCCTGCTGCTGCAGAAACGGCTGGACGACTATCAACCCTCACCCTATCTCGCATTCTCGGTGCACTTGGACGGCCTGCGCGAGCGGCACGATGCATCGGTCTGCCAGCCTGGCGTCTTCGACCGCGCGGTGGCGGCCATCCGCGAGGCCTTGGCGCGCGGCTTCCGGGTGAATGTCAACTGCACTTTGTTCCAGGGCGAGTCTGCCGAGGAGGTGGCCGATTTCCTCGATTTCGTCACCGAACTCGGGGTGGAAGGGGCGACCATCGCCCCCGGGTTCAGCTACGAACGCGCACCCCAGCAGGAGGTGTTCCTGCAACGAAGTGCGTCCAAGCGCTTGTTCCGGGAGGTCTTTCGTCTTGGAAGGGAGCGGCGCTCGCGGTGGCGCCTGAGCCATTCCAGCCTGTACCTGGATTTCCTCGCCGGCAACCAGGCCTATCAGTGTACGCCCTGGGGCAATCCCACGCGCAACGTCTTCGGCTGGCAGAAACCCTGCTATCTCCTTGCTGACGACGGCTACGCTTCCAGTTTCGAGGCGCTCATGAAGGAGACCGACTGGGAGGCCTGGGGCGTGGGGCGCAACGCCAAGTGCGCCAACTGCATGGCCCACTGCGGTTTCGAGCCGACAGCGGTCACCGACGCCGTGGCCCATCCGTTCAAGGCCCTGTGGGTGTCGCTGCGCGGTCCCCGAGTCACTGGGCCGATGGCCCCGGAGCTGCCCGGGATCTATGGACCGGAGGAGCCGGAGCAGGCGGCCGTCGGCATACCCGACGGCCAGCGATCCGCACGCTGATCTCCGGAGGCGCCATCTTGGGGTCGTGGACCTTGCTGGAAGCCGCTGCATGGTCGGCGGCCGGGCTGTGGTTCGTCGTGCTCCTCCTGCCTTGGCTCCCATGGTGGCCGGGTCCGCGTCTCGAAGTCGCCGGTGCGCCGAAGGAGGCTCCGTGCCTCGACGGAATCACCGTGTTGATTCCGGCACGCGACGAGGCCGCCGGACTCCCGGCGGTGCTGCAGGCGCTGCGTGCACAGGGGCAAGGGCTGCGTGTGGTCGTCATCGACGATGACTCCAGCGACGACACCGCTGAGGTGGCACGTCGGCTGCTGGGCGGGGAAGGGTGCGTGTTGCGTGGGGCGGTGAAGCCACCGGGTTGGAGTGGCAAGCTGTGGGCCCTGGAGCAGGGGCGTCGACTCGTGGAGACGCCGTGGATCCTCCTGCTGGATGCGGATATCGTCTTGCGTCCGGGCCTGCTCGATGCGGCGTACCGTAAGGCCCGAGCGGAGGGGCTGGATCTGCTCTCGCTCATGGCCACGCCGAGGCAGGTTGGGTTCTGGGAGAGACTCCTCATGCCGGCCTTCGTTTATTTCTTCAAGCTTTTGTATCCTTTCAGAATTTCTAACAGCCGCTGGGCCGGTATGGCAGCTGCCGCCGGGGGGTTCGTGTTGCTGCGTGCCGGGTTGCTGGAATGCATTGGTGGTTTCGGCGCCCTGCGTGGCGCCCTCATCGACGACTGTACGCTGGCCCGCCTGTGCAAGAGACACGGGGCACGGACCTGGGTCGGCCTGAGCCGTGACGTGCGCAGCCTGCGCCGAGCAGACGCACTGGCGGCGATTCGCGACATGGTGGCCCGTACGGCCTTCACCCAGCTGGGCTATTCCAGAACGTGGCTGGGGTTGTGCACGGTGCTGATGGTGCTGGCCTTCGTGGTGCCGCTGGCCGGTCTGTGGGATCCCCGTGCGGCGGTTCCGGGCACCCTGGCCTGGGCGTCGATGTCCTTGAGCTACCTGCCCACCGTGGTCTACTACGGCAGATCGCCCCTCTGGGCGCTGCTGCTCCCGGCCATCGGGATCCTGTACCTGTGGATGACCTGGGTCTCGGCCCTCCGGCACTGGCGGGGGCAGGGCGCCGGCTGGCGGGGACGCCACTATGCACGGCCGGATGCGGCACGGAGGTCCGGATGAGCCAGGATCCGTCCGCAGTCCCGCGCCGGAGCTGGTTCACGTTGTGGGTGGTGGCCCTGGCAGTGGTCCTGATCCTCCCCCGGGCCCAGGCCGGAGAGGGGAGCGAGGCGGCCGCCCGCGCCGTGGTGGAACATCTTCAGACGGCCTTGTTGGAGGCCATGCGCACGCCCGCCTATCAGGAACGCTATCGGCGCCTCGCCCCTGTCATCGAGCAAACCCACGACTTGGACCTGATTGCGCGTGCGGCGTTGGGTCGGGACCTCTGGTCAGACCTGGACACGCGTGACCGGGATCGCTATCTCGATCTATTCAGGAAGATGAGTATTGCGACCTATGCGCGTGAATTTTCAGAGTTCTCTGGAGAAAGATTCGAGATCGTCTCGGTGCGTCCGGTCCGACGAAAGGGGGTGCTCGTCCGAACACTGTTGCACAAGGCCGACGGCGGCACGGTGGAGTTGGACTATCATCTGAGAGAACGCAACGGTCAGTGGAGGATCGTCAACGTGCTGTCGGATGGCGTGAGCGACCTGGCCCTCAAGCGCGATCAGTATCGCGCCGTTGTACGAGACCGGGGTTTTGGCGGACTGCTGGCCGAGCTCGAGGCCCAGTCACGGCCGCCCTCGGCCACCTCGACCCCATGAACGCCCGGTGTCGGGGGGCCGCCGTCGGGGCTCTGGGCCTCGTGATGACCCTTCTCGGGGGGTGCGCGACCCAACCGCCGGCGCCGCCCCGCAACCCGGACCCTTTTGAACGCTTCAACCGGGATGTGTACGCCTTCAACGAGGCGTTGGACCGTGCCGTCATCGGTCCGGTGGCGCGCGCCTACATCCGCTATGTGCCCCCCCGTGCACGACGCGCCGTGGGGAATTTCTTCACCAATCTCACCGGGCCCAACGTGGTGCTCAACGACCTTCTGCAGGGCAAGTTCCGGCAGGGGTTCGAAGACACCATGCGGTTCGTGTTCAACACCACCTTTGGGATTGGTGGCCTCATGGACGTGGCGGCCTCCAAGGGGCTGGAGCGCCATGAGGAGGACTTCGGCCAGACGCTCGCGGTATGGGGTTTCCCGCAGGGACCCTTCCTGATGCTCCCGGTGCTGGGGCCGTTCACCACGCGTGCGATCCCCGGTGCGGCCGTGAGCTACTTCACCTATCCGCTGTTCTGGGTGGACGATCTGCGGATCACGGCGCCCCTGGCCGCCCTGGGCTTCATCGACCTGCGGGCCAGTTCGGAGACCGCCATCCGCATCGTGCGTGAGACCGCCCTGGACCCCTATGTGTTCGTGCGCAATGCCTACCTGCAGCGGCGCAATTTCCTCATCTGGGATGGGGCACCGCCACTCGACGATCTGCTGGACGAGTTGGATGTCTCGGACGAGCCTTCCGAACCGGAGGAGGGGGGCTCCCAGCCCCAGGAATCGACGGCGCCGGTGCCATGAACATCCGCAATATCGTGGTGCCCACCGGGGTGGCGCGTGCAGGCATGACCGTGCGGGAGTGCTTTCGATTCTGCGTACAGGCCAATGTGCCAGGCATCCCCGTGGTGGATGCGCAGGACCGGATCGTGGGCCGGTTTTCCATTCGCAACACGCTCAAGGAGACCTGCATCCCGGACTACGTGGTTGCCCATGCGGAACTGCTCGGTGACCACGTGGGGTGCCTGGCCATCCCGGAGGCCCACGCACGCAAGGTGCTGGAGACCGTGATCGATCCGTTCGTCATGCCTGTCGACACCGTGGCGACGGTGGATCTGGACGCCCCCGTGGTCAAGGTGCTGGCGCTCATGGAGAAATACAACACGGCGTATATCTTCGTGGTGGACGGGGAGCGGTACGTGGGGACGGTTACCGTGATGGGCATCGCCCGGCGCATGTTGGAACTGGACGCGTGAGCGAGGCACCCAGTACGTTCGACGGCGCCATGCTGGCCGCCGGCCTGGTGCTGGTCGTGGCCTACGGGTTGATCTTCAGCGAGAAGATGCACCGGGCCGCAGCAGCCGTGATCGGGGCGGTGGTGATGGTGGGGCTCGGCAGCTGGATGGGTTTCTACACCCAGGCGCAGGCCGTGCACGCCGTGGATGCCAACACCATGCTGCTGCTGACGGGCATGATGATGCTCGTGGCCATGCTCAAGCCCACCGGGGGCTTCGAATATCTGGCCATCCGCATCGCCAAGTTCGCGGCGGGACGCCCCAAGGTCCTGCTGGTGGCGCTGGGTGCGGTGGTGAGCGTGGTGAGCATGTTCCTGGACAATGTAACCACCGTGGTGGTGTTCGCACCCCTCACCGTACTCATCACACGTCTGCTCAACCTCAATCCGCTGCCCTATCTGATGAGCGAGGCGATGCTTTCCAACATCGGCGGGGTGGCCACCTTGGTGGGCGATCCGCCCAACATCATGATCGGCAGCGCCGCCGGTATCGATTTCAGCCGGTTTCTGTTTCACATGGGGCCGATCACATTGGTTACCTGGCTGGCGACCACCGCCCTCATGGTGTTGATGTTCCGGCGCGAGCTGGCCCCTCGTGGGGCGCCGGGCGTGGTGGATCTCGACGAGCGCAAGGCGGTCAAGGATCCCAGGACGCTGCGCCATGTGCTCTTCGCGTTGGGTGTGGTGGTGGTGCTTTTCTTTCTGCACCATCATCTCGGCCTCTTCCCCGCCTACGTCACCTTCATCGGGGTGTCCATCGCCTTCGTGCTCCTGCGCCCGGAGATCGAGCCGATCCTTCATGAGGTGGAGTGGCCCGTGCTGTTGTTCTTCGCGGCCCTGTTCGTG
>JALVEU010000049.1 GCA_027030565.1 Gammaproteobacteria bacterium
CGCCCCGAATGCATAGTGCATGAACAAGGCCTCCAGGGAGTTCCCCTCGGGTTCCAGCGTCCTCAGCCCCCAGCCGGCGGCGCTCGCCTGGGCGAGGAGCCGGTCCAGGGCCGTTTCGTCGCGGAGCCGCACCCGATACGCGGCTACGCCGGCGCGTGCCACCGCGTCCACCCCCTGCAACGCCTCCAGTGCTGCGGCGCCAGGATCGCGGGCGAAGCGTACGCGATAGCGGGACGCCTCGGCCGTAGCCCCCAGCGCCGATTCGTGAACGATGCGCCCGTCGACCAGGATCAACACCCGGTCGCACACGGCCTGGGCCTCGGGCAGGACGTGAGTGGACAAGAGCACCGCATGATCCGCGCGCAGGCCATGCACGAGCTCGCGCACCTCGCGCAGCTGGACCGGGTCCAGGCCGACGGTGGGTTCGTCCAACAGGAGGATCGGCGGGTCACCGAGCAGCGCTTGGGCCAGACCCACCCGTTGCCGATACCCCTTGGACAGCCTACCCACCAGACGCCGGCCCACGGTATCCAAGGCACAACGTGCCTTGACGCGGGCGATGGCCGCTCTGCAGGCCCGGCGCGGGATCTCCGCCAGGCGTGCGGCCAGCAGGAGCTGCTCGTCCACCGTGAGCTCCGGGTACAACGGGGGTTCCTCCGGGAGATATCCGATGTGGCGCCTTGCCGCGCGGTCCAGCACCCTCCCCTGGACCGTGATGCGCCCGCCCTCGGGCACCAGCACCCCGGCCAGCAGGCGCAGGGTGGTGGACTTGCCGGCACCATTGGGGCCCAGCAATCCGACCACCTCGCCACGCCGCAGGCGCAAGCTGAGATCCCGCACGATGCACCGCCCCGGTGCACTGCGAAACAGGTGTTTCGCCTCCAGGGCAGCCGGGGCTGCACCCCCCCGTCCCTGCGGATCGCTCATGGTTCTGCCTCCGACTACAATGGCTGGCCACGGAACCGGCTCGGCAGCGCGGGTATTTTCTCAGAAAACAAGCGGGCTGGAACACGGGCGCCCCGAGTCGCCCGCGGAGGATCGGTGAGGATGCGACGATTGGGTGTGGACACGGGCGGTACGTTCACGGACTTCGTATACCTGGACGAGGGCGGCGTGCGGGTGCACAAGGTCCTGTCCACACCGCACGCACCCGACGAGGCCATCGTGCGCGGCATCGACGAGATGGGGCTCGACCCACAGGGGTTGGAGATCGTGCATGGGTCCACCGTGGCCACCAACGCCGTGCTGGAAGGCAAGGGTGTGCGCACCGCCTACATCACCAACCGGGGCTTCGAGGACGTACTCACCATTGGCCGTCAGGCCCGGGAGGCACTCTACGATCTGCAGCCACCGCCACGGAGGCCGCCGGTGCCCGCCGAACTCTGCCTGGGTGTGGGAGGGCGCCTGGGCGCCGACGGCAGCATCCTGGAGCCGCTCCACGCGGCGGATCTGGAGTCTCTACGCGCGCGGCTTCGGGCGTTGCGGCCCCGGGCAGTGGCCATCAACCTGTTGTTCTCCTTCCTTGACGACCGCTTCGAGGCCGCTGTGGAACGCGCCATGCCGGAGGCACTGTTCGTTTCACGGTCCTCGGAGGTGCTTCCGGAACTGCGCGAGTACGAGCGCGGCATCGCCACTTGGCTCAACAGCTACGTGGGGCCCGTCATGGGGGGTTATCTGCGCCGCCTCGCCCAGGCGTTGCCAGGGGCTCGGGTCTCCGTGATGCAGAGCCACGGCAGTGCCATCGCCGCGACGAGCGCCGCCAGGCACACGGTCCAGTTGCTGCTCTCGGGGCCCGCCGGGGGACTGCGCGGTGTGCTGCACACCGGCCGTGCAGGCCGGCGCTTGCGCATGCTGAGCTTCGACATGGGGGGAACCTCCACGGACGTCGCGCTCATCGACCAAGAGATCCGCCTCACCTCCGAGGGGCGCATCGCCGGTTATCCCGTGGCGGTGCCCATGGTGGACATGCATACCATCGGGGCCGGAGGCGGTTCTCTGGCCCGGGTGGACGCCGGTGGTGTCCTGCAGGTGGGTCCCGAGTCGGCCGGGGCGGATCCGGGGCCCGCGTGCTATGGGCGCGGCGGGACCGAGCCCACGGTGACCGACGCCAACGTGGCCCTGGGGCGCCTGCCGGCATCCGTGGCCCTGGGGGGGAGTCTGCGCCTGGACCGCCACGCCGCGCTCCAGGCCCTCGGGGCGCTGGCCCGTCGGTTGGGGGTGGACGTCCTGGAAGCGGCCCGCGGCGTGCTCCAGGTGGCCAACGAACACATGGCGCAGGCACTGCGGGTGATCTCTGTGCAGCGCGGGGAAGATCCGCGACGCTATACGCTGGCGAGTTTTGGCGGGGCGGGCGGGCTGCACGTCTGCGACCTGGCCGAGTCGCTGGGCATGGATGAGGCCATGGTGCCGGTCCATGCCGGGGTCCTATCCGCCCTGGGGATGCTGGTTGCGCCGCGCGGGCGGCAGCTCTCCCACGCCATCCACACCCGGCTGGAGGTATGCGGCGAGGACTGGATCGGCCGCCGCCTCGACCGGATCGCCGAACGGGGCGAAGCCGAGCTGCGTGCCGAGGGCGCGACCCGCCTGCGCCGTGAGGACAGCCTGGACCTGCGCTACGAGGGCCAGTCCTATACCCTGCGGATCCCCTGGCTGGGCGTGCGCAAGACGGCAGACGCCTTCCACGCGGCACACCGTCGCCAATACGGTCACGCCCTGGACATGCCGGTGGAGGTGGTGAACTTGCGCGTGGGACTCACGGAGGAACGCCCCGCTCCCGAACCGCCTCCCTATCGGCCGGCGGGGCCGCCCGACCCGGTGGCACACAGCACCGTGGCGGGGAGCGAGGCTCCGGTCCCCGTCCTGCCCCGCCAGCGGATCCCGTTGGGCCGGTCCCTGCAGGGGCCGCTGATCGTCACCGAGACCGTGGGCACCACCTGGGTCGCGCCCGGCTGGTCGGTACAGGCCGATGCGGTGGGCAATCTGGTCCTGATCCGCGATGGGGTCGCGTAGGGCGCCGTCCGTTCTGCACCGTTCATCGGCACTGGCGCAGGACGGGGGACCACAGTGGTATAGTAGATCCACGTATCGGGGCCGGTGTCCGGCCCGTTCCCTCCACCCGCTGACAGATTTCCCATGATCGAACTCGACTGGCTGGACGGACTCATCCGTCTTCCCTGGTGGGGCTACGTGCTCGTCGTACTGGGCCTCACCCACGTCACCATCGTGGCCGTGACCGTCTTTTTGCACCGTAGCCAGGCCCACCGCGCCTTGGACCTGCATCCGGCGGTGGCCCATTTCTTCCGCTTCTGGCTGTGGCTCACCACAGGCATGGTGACCCGCGAATGGGTGGCCATTCACCGCAAGCACCATGCCCGGTGCGAGACGGAAGAGGATCCGCACAGCCCGCAGGTCAAGGGCATCGGCAAGGTCCTCTGGGAGGGTGCGGAACTCTACAGGGAGGCGGCGGCGGACCGCGAGCTGGTGGCACGCTACGGTCGCGGCACCCCTGAAGATTGGGTGGAGCGACGGCTCTATACCCGATGGCGCAATCTGGGGATCACGCTGATGCTGGTGATCGACCTGGTGGCCTTCGGCGTGCTGGGGCTCTCCATCTGGGCGGTACAGATGATCTGGATCCCCTTGTTTGCCGCCGGCGTCATCAACGGCCTCGGACATTGGTGGGGCTACCGCAACTTCGAGTCACCGGATGCAGCGACCAATATCGTCCCCTGGGGCCTGCTCATCGGCGGCGAGGAGCTGCACAACAACCATCACGCCTACCCCAGCTCCGCCAAGCTCTCCAGCCGTTGGTGGGAGATCGACCTGGGCTGGGGATACATCCGGTTGCTGTCTCTGTTCGGTCTGGCCCGGGTGCGCCGGGTGGCACCCGTGCCCGTGATCGATGCCACCAAACAGCAGATCGACATGGATACGCTGCGGGCGGTGATCGCCGCCCGCCTGCACGTCATGTCCGCCTACGCTCGCACCGTCATGATGCCGGCCTTCCAAGAGCAGCTGCGCCGTGCGGACAGTGGATCACGCGCCCTGCTCGCCCAAGTGGCGCGCGTCTGGACACGCAGCGAGGAACGCCTTGACGACACCACGCGCCGGCGCCTGTTGGAGGCCGTCTCGCGCAACGAGGTGTTGCGGACGGTCTACGAGTTCCGCCAACGTCTGCAGGCGGTGTGGACCCAGTCCGTGAACAACGAACGCCTGCTGCAGGCGCTCCAGGACTGGTGCAAGGAGGCCGAGGCCACGGGCGTGGAGAGCTTGCAGCGCTTCGCCCGGCAGCTGCGCGGCTTCGCGCTCACTCCGGCCTGAGTGGAAGGACCTTGTGGTTCCCTCTCAGAACACCACCATGTTGTCCCGGTGGATGAGTTCGGGTTCGTCCACGTAGCCGAGGACCGCTTCGATCTCGTGCGAGGGCCGGCCGAGGATCTTGCGAGTCTCGGCGGCGCTGTAGTTGATGAGCCCGCGGGCGATTTCACGGCCCTCGGGGTCGAGGCATGCCACCAGGTCCCCGCGCTGAAACTCGCCTTTGACCTCGCGCACGCCCACCGGAAGCAGGCTGCGCCCGAGATCGCGCAGCACCCGGGCGGCGCCTTCGTCCAGCACCACGGAGCCCGAGGCCCGCAGCCGGTTGGCCAGCCATTGCTTGCGCGCCGCCAAGGGACCCTGACTGGGCATGAGTAGTGTGCCGACCGGTGCGCCGGAAGCGATGGCCCGCAGGGCACCGGGCCGGCGTCCGGAGGCGATGATCGTGGCCGTGCCGGAGCGAGCGGCCCGTCGCGCCGCAGCGATTTTGGTCACCATGCCACCGCGGCCCAGATGACCCACGCTGGGTCCGGCGGCCTCGTCCAGCACCGGGTCGTCCAAGCTGACCTGAGCGATGAGCCGGGCGTCGTCGTGGTGGCGGGGATCCCGATCATAGAGGCCCTCCTGATCGGTGAGGATGACCAGTAGCTGGGCGCCGATCAGGTTGGCCACCAGGGCGGCCAAGGTGTCGTTGTCCCCGAAACGGATCTCGTCGGTGGCCACCGTGTCGTTCTCGTTGACCACCGGGATGGTGCCGAGCTCCAGCAGTTTGCACAGGGTGGAGCGGGCATTGAGATAGCGTTGGCGATCCTGCAGGTCGTCGTGGGTGAGCAGGACCTGCGCGGCATGCAAGCCGTGGCGCTCGAAGTGGCTCTCATAGGCCTGCACCAGGCCCATCTGGCCAACCGCGGCCGCCGCTTGCAGCTCGTTGAGGGCATGGGGGCGGCGGCGCCAGCCGAGCCTGGCCATGCCCTCGGCCACGGCGCCGGAGGAGACCAGCACCACCTCGCGGCCGGCCTCGCGCAGCCAGGCGATCTCTTCTGCCCAGCGCGCCAGTGCGTCGGCATCCAGCCCCTTGCCATCGGCAGTGATCAGTGCGCTGCCTACCTTGATCACCCAGCGGGGTTGCGCTCCGAGCCGTCGTCGTTCGTCCATCGTCGTGGGTCCGTCTCCCGGGCGGCCTATCCTACCGTGGCTGCCGTGAAGGATCCCTATCCGGCGGAGCCGTACACGGACCTCCGGTCCAAGGCCAGCGCCTAGACGGCCTGCTGGATCTCCCGCAGGTGTGCCCACACCGCCCGCTTGAGGGCTTCGGTGCCCATCCCGGTGGCGGCCGAGACGCCAAACACCGGTCCGGTCCAGGCCGCCGCCCCGACGATCTCTCGCACACGGGCCTCCCGCGCCCGGGGCGGCAGCACGTCGAGCTTGTTGACCACCAGCCAGCGGGGCGTTTCGAGCAACCGTGGATCGTGTGCACCGAGCTCGCCTTCGATGACCGCAATGTCTTCGGCCGGGTCGTGTCCATCCACAGGGCAGGCATCCACCACGTGCAGCAACAGGCGGGTGCGGGCGATATGGCGCAGGAACCGTGTGCCCAGGCCGGCCCCTGAGGCCGCGCCCGCGATGATCCCGGGGATGTCGGCGACGATGAAGCTCTCGTGCGGCGCGAGCTGGACCACACCGAGATGGGGGTGCAGCGTGGTGAAGGGATAGTCCGCCACCTGGGGCCTTGCCCGCGAGACCGCGCGGACCAGCGTGGATTTCCCGGCGTTGGGCAGCCCCACAAGTCCCACGTCGGCCAGCAGTCGCAGCTCCAGCGCCAGCTCGCGTGCCTCGCCGGGTTCCCCTTTGGTGAATTGACGAGGTGCGCGGTTGGTGGAACTCTTGAACCGCGTGTTGCCCACGCCGTGCCGCCCGCCCCGGGCCACCAGGATCCGCTGACCGTGGTACGTGAGCTCGCCGATGTCCTCTCCGGTCGCGGCGTCGCGCACGATGGTTCCCACGGGGACCGGTATCACCAGGTCTTCGCCCTTGCGCCCGGTGCGTTCCCGGCCCATGCCGTCCTGTCCGCGCTGGGCGCGAAACCGACGCTTGTGGCGGAAGTCGACCAGGGTGGACAGGCCCTCGTCCGCCTCCAGGTACACACTGCCGCCGTCGCCGCCGTCGCCGCCGTCGGGCCCCCCGAAGGGGATGAACCGTTCGCGGCGGAAGCTCACGCAGCCGTGCCCGCCCCCGCCTGCCTCCACGGTGATGGATGCTTCGTCAACGAATTTCATGGCCGTATCCGCCAAGAACGGGTCCGCAGTGGGGTTTTCGAGACCCGTAACAGGGAGAATGCCATTATTCGACCGCGACACCGCGCCTCGGGTTCGCCCTCACAACGAAAAAAGCCCCGACTGGCGGGGCTTGTCCCTACAGGCTGCTCGGCCGATCTCAGGCCGGCACCACACTGACGAACTTGCGCCGACGGGGCCCCTTGACTTGGAACACCACTTTGCCGTCCGTCTTGGCGTAGAGGGTGTAATCCTTCCCGCAGCCCACGTTGGTGCCGGGGTGGAAGTGTGTGCCCCGTTGCCGCACGATGATGTTGCCGGCGCGCACGGCCTCACCGCCGAACTTCTTCACACCGAGCCGCTTGGACTCGGAGTCGCGTCCGTTGCGCGAGCTGCCCCCTGCCTTTTTGTGTGCCATCGTTCGCTACCTCAAGCCTGGATCGAGGTGATCTCCACCTCGGTGAACCACTGACGGTGACCCTGGCGTTTCATATGGTGTTTGCGGCGCTTGAACTTGATGACTTCGATCTTTTTGCCGCGTCCATGGGAGCGAACGGTACCGGTCACCCGGGCACCTTCCACTCGGGGCCTGCCTATCCGTACGTTCTCGCCGTCGGCGACCAGCAGGACCTGATCGAAGTCCACCGTCGTCCCCTCTTCGGCATCGAGCCGTTCCACACGCAGGACGTCGCCTTCGGAAACCCGGTATTGCTTGCCGCCCGTGGTGATCACCGCATACATGTGCTGTCGTCCCGACTCATGACACTGGATCGAAAAGGGCGGCTATTCTAGCCGTGGGCCTGTTGTCTGTCAAAGTCGTTGCCGCTTTCTACCGCCTCGGTCGCGTCGGTATCGGCATGGCCGGTCCCGAGGGTATAGTATGCGCGCCATGCAAGCGTCTCAGGGGTTTTCCGTGCAGGGAGGCAGCCGCGGCAGTGGAGCCATGGACTTGGAGGCCATCAGGGCTCTGGTGGCCGAAGACATGGAGGCGGTCAATGCGTTGATCCACGAGCGACTGCGCTCCCACGTCGTGCTCATCAACCAGCTGGGCGGCTACATCGTGAACAGCGGCGGCAAGCGACTGCGTCCACTGCTGGTCTTGCTGAGCGCCAGGGCCTGCGGGTACAACGGGGACCGTCACCGTCTGCTGGCGGCCATCGTCGAGTTCATCCACACCGCGACGCTGCTTCACGATGACGTGGTCGATGCTTCCGAACTGCGCCGCGGTCAGGAGACTGCCAATGCCCTGTGGGGCAACGAGGCGAGTGTGCTGGTGGGCGACTTCTTGTACTCGCGCGCCTTTCAGATGATGGTGGAGGTGGAGAGCATGCGGGTCATGGAGATCCTGGCCGATGCCACCAACACCATCGCCGAAGGTGAGGTCCTACAGCTGCTGAACTGCCACGACGCGGACACGACCCAAGCGCGATACATGGAGGTGATCCGTTGCAAGACGGCCAAGCTGTTCGAGGCGGCCGCTCGGCTGGGAGCCGTGCTGGGTGGGATGCCGCCAGAGGTGGAGGAGGCGTTGGCGGCCTATGGCATGCACCTGGGCACGGCGTTCCAGATCGTCGACGACCGCCTCGACTACAGTGCCTCCTCCGAACAGATGGGCAAGAATCTGGGGGACGACCTGGCCGAGGGCAAGCCTACCCTGCCCCTGATCTATGCGATGGAACACGGGTCCGAGGAGCAGCGTGTACTCATTCGCCAGGCCATCGAGACCGGTGGCCTCTCCGCCATCGACGCGGTGGTGGAGGCGATTGAATCCACCGGAGCCATTGCGTACACTGACGCCGCCGCGCGGCGCGAAGCGCAATGGGCCATGGATCGGCTGGCCTCGGTTCCGGACTCGAGGTACAAAGAAGCGCTGCGCGCGCTGGCCCGGTTCTCCGTGGAACGGACGTACTGAGGCCTGCCCAGCGGAGAGTAGCTCAGCCTGGTAGAGCACTGCCTTCGGGAGGCAGGGGTCGCAGGTTCAAATCCTGTCTCTCCGACCAGCTTCCACAGGGTTCCAGCGGTCGGCAACGACCGTTGGCCTGCCCTTTCAATTCAGCCGTTGCCCCACCTTGAGCAAAGGGCGCTCCCCGAAGCCGGCGCACATGTGCGGCCATTCCCGGATGAACCGGGTGATCTGTTCGGCATCCTGGGGGGGCGAGACCCAGAAGCCCTGGATCAATGGACATTCGTTCTCCACCAACCAGCGGCACTGTTCCCCGGTCTCGACCCCTTCGGCGATCACGCGCATGCGCAGCATCCGTCCGAGATAGATGATCGCCTTGACGATGGCGGCCTTCTCGGGATCGTGATCCACGCCCTGGACGAAGGAACGGTCGATCTTGAGCGTGTCATAGTTGAACTTCGCCAGATTGCTCAGCGAGGAGTAGCCGGTCCCGAAATCGTCGATGTGGAGTCCCACCTGCGCCTCGCGCAGCATCTCGATCTGGCGCAGCGTGATCTTGTGATGATCCATGACGGCACTCTCGGTGACCTCCACCTGGATGGTGGAGCGCGGCAGGTCGTAACGCTCCATGGTGTCGAGCAACTTCACCGCCATGTTGGGATCGCGGAACATGCGGCCCGAAACATTGATGCTCACGGTGGGGGGCTCGCGGTCGCGGAACGTGCGGGACCACTCGTAGGCCTGCCGGCAGGCCTTCTCGATCACCAGCCAGCCCAAGGGCACGATCATCCCCGTGTCCTCGGCCAAGCTCGTGAACGCCCCCGGTAGGATGAGCCCCTCCTCCGGATGCTGCCAGCGTACCAGGGCCTCCACGCCCGTCACTCGTCCGTCTTCCGTGGAGACGATGGGCTGGTAGTAGAGCTCGAATTCGTCGCGTTCGATGGCTCGGCGCAGATTGGTCTCCATGCGATGGAGGCGCACCACGGTTTCGTGCAGGGCGCTGCCGAACAGCTTGCAGCGGTCGTGGTGGCTGCGCTTGGCGCGATACATGGCCAGGTCGGCATCGCGCAGAATGTCTTCCGGCGCCTTGTAGTCGGGATGGCTCATGGCGATGCCGATGCTCACCTCCACGAACACCTCGTGGTTCTCCACGGTGAAGGGTTTCTCGAACAGGCGCTGGAGCCGGGCCGCGATGCCGAGGGCAGCCTGGTCGGTGTCCACCTCGTCGAGGAGTATGGCGAACTCGTCACCGCTCAACCGGGCCAGCGTGTCGCCCGGACGAATGAAGGCCGCGATCCGGTCGCCCACCAGGCAGAGGAGCTTGTCCCCTGCGGCATGGCCCAGGCCGTCGTTGATGTTCTTGAAGCGGTCCAGGTCGAAGAACAGGACTGCGAAGCGCCGGGCAGGATCCCGCTGGAACCGGCGCAACCGCAGATCCAGGCGATCGAGGAACAGCGACCGATTGGGCAGCCCGGTCAAGGCATCGTGCATGGCATTGTGGATGAGCTGGGCCTCGATCCGCTTGCGATGGCTGATGTCGGTGAGTGAGCCGGCCATCCGGTACGCGATGCCAGCGCTGTCTCGAATCGCGGCACCGCGCAGCAGCACCCAGCGAACCTCCCCGTCGCGCCGACGGATGCGGTGCTCGAACTCCAGGTTCTCGCTCTCGCCATTGATGTGGCGGTCCAGTTCGGCCTGAAAGGCGTGCCGATCCGCGCAGAAGACACGCTCGAACCAGGCCTCCAGACGAGGGGGTTCCTCGTGCAGATCCATGATCTCCCGCCAGCGCTGGGAGAAATAGACCTGGCCGGTGTGCAGGTCCCAATCCCAGATCCCGTCGTTGGCCCCGGAGACCGCCAGTGCGTAACGCTCCTCACTGTCGCGCAGTCGCTGCTCGGCCTCGTGCCGCCCGATGGCATAGCGAATGGCACGGGTGAGGGTGGGTCGGTCGATCTCCTGCTTGAGCAGATAGTCCTGTGCCCCCAGGCGCACCGCCTCCGTGGCCATGGCCTCGTCGTGTTGATTGGTGAGGATGACGATGGGAACGCCCGGATGGGCCGACTGGATGCGCCGAAAGCCCTCCAGGCCCGAGGCATCCGGCAGATTCAGGTCCAGCACCACGATATCCGTTGTGCGACGGTTCAGGGCCTCCAGTGCCTCTTGAAGCGAGGCGGTGGTGACCACCCGGAACTGCCCGGCTGTCCCCAGGATGTCCAGTACGATTTCCGTCTCTACCGGACTGTCCTCCACCAACAACACCCTGATGGCCTGATCGTCCATTCCCGCCTTCCTCCTGTGGGACCGCGGCTGCGACGGACGTGGAGAACTCCACGTGGTGAGGGGGAGTGACGGTTGTCGCTGGTGGGGGCGGTTGTGTCCTGCCAGGCTGCAGGCCTTTCCGCGACGACCCCATCCGAGTCCTTGCCCCGGACGACGGGTCCGCGCGAATCCGATCCCCTATGACTCGTGCGCCATCTCCCTCGGTCCGTGTCGAGCAGCGTCCCCTCCGGGCTCAGTCCTTTTGCGACGCTCGACCAGCGTCACCTGTTTGCGGGAAACTCCGATGCGCAGGTCGGCGGTGAGGGCGACGGTATGGTGCTGGGAATCGGGCTCATCTCGAACCGGACCTGTTTTTCTGGAATCGTTCGACGGCAGTTTCCAGTTGAGATCCGGCGGGCCTTTTCGCCTCCCGGGCACCTTGTGTCCTTCATCCAACCTGCATTGCTCTATGGATCGGTGTTCCCCTTCAGGAAGTCCTGAACAATCTGCTGCGTGTCCGAGTGGCTGCGTCGTGCGGTGCCCGGATATTCATCCATCTAGCGGATATGTACCCCGGGCATCCTGCCCTGCGCCCTTCGGCCGCTCATGACGATCGATTCAGGACCTCCCTTATTGTTCTGTGGGTGTCTCGTCACCCCGCTTCGGCAGTGTGAACAACAGGGTCGTGCCTCGGTCCTCTCCGGGGCGTACCCAAATGCGGCCGCCGTGGCGTGCCACAATCCTTGCACAAATGGCCAGTCCGATTCCTCGGCCGGGTTTGCCCTTGGCTGCGGCTCCTCGGTGGAACATCTGGAAGACTTTGTCCTTTTCTTCTTCTGCTATTCCAATGCCGTTGTCACTTATACCAAAGATCCAGCTGCTTTTCTTCTCGGAAACCGTGATGCGGATCTGTGGCGGTTCCTGTGAACGGAACTTGAGCGCATTGGAGATCAAGTTGCGGAAAAGCACGCGCATCTGTTCGGCATTGGCACGCACTTTGGGCAAAGAATCACAAACGATTTGCGCGCCCGCCTCGTCCACCTGTGGGGCCAGTTCAACCAGGGCTTCGTTGACGATGGTATCCAGATCGGCCCACTCATGAATTTCGGAATCCGATGCGGTGCCTGCGTACTCCGACAGACCGTCCACTATGGATTGCAGCTGCGCGGAATGGGCACGCAGGTGCTCGAGGTTGCGCTCCATCTTTTCGGGCTCCAGACCCTGTGCGGCATGCGCCAGTCGTTCCACGTAGTGGCGCAGGGCGTGCAGCGGCTCGCGCAAGTCGTGGGAGACCACCTGGATGAATTCCTCGGCCAGGTCGGCACCCGGCGCTAAGGCGCCCGATAAGGCCTGCGCCGCCTCCGGACCGATGCGCAGGCCGAACACGCGTGTCTCCCCTCCCGGGGTTTCCACGGGCCAGATTTCGACCGCCACGCTTTCCCCGGTCTGCCTGGCCTCGGTCTCGAAGCGGACCGGGCCATCCAGCGTGGCCAGATAGCTCCGCCAGCCTTTGGCCGGCTTGGGTGGAGTGAGGAGGGTGTCGATGGTCGGGCGGCGCCCTGGATCCTCAGCGGCGCCGAGGCTCCGACGTGCCGATTCGTTCCAGCGCAGGACGTTGCCGTATTCGCCCACCACGAGTGCCGGATAAGGTAGCTCGCTCAACAGATCCCGCTTCGCCTGGGTGCGCGCAGGTTCGATCCGTCGGGTCCGCTCGAGGAGTGTGCGCAGGCGTCGGGCCACTTCGACGAATCCCTGCCTGGACTTGGCGATCTGCCCGCGCAGGATGAGGGCCAGTTCCGGGTTCTCCGACAGGGGAATCGGGGTATCGGCAAAGAAAAGTATGGGGGCGGCAGGAAAGCGGCGATGCAATGCCGCGGCGATTTTGACCCCGTCTCCCCATTCGATGGCGGGATCGACGACGGCGCCGTCGACTGGATGGCTCACGGCTTCGAGCAACTCTTCGGCATTGCCCACCGGGGCGATCTCGGCTTCCGGGATCTCCAAGGCCAGAACGGCGTGGAGCGTGATCCTGTCGGCTGCCTGATCGTCGACGACGAGAATCCTCAGCCTCGCCGGCTTGTCCCGTTCCATGGCGGTTGTTCCGGTTCCCTCCGTTCGCCTTCCGGCACCGGGCAGCCTGAAGACGCTGCCCGGCCGGGTGCGACATTCCCTGCGCCTCGTTCCCTGGCACAGGTTCATTGCATTCTACCGCCGCGACCGAGTACGAGACTGCCCAGCCGTTCACATGGCACGCTTTTCGGCGCAGGGGCGGACCGAGTGCCCCCGCCGTTGATCTCCCGTGAGAACATGTCGTCTTGATGCTCGAAACGAGAATTCGCGCACATTCTCGCATATTCAAGTGTCCACGGAGTCCATCGCGGGTCTCGGCTCGGGCGGCCTGCTGTCCGCTACCGCTCGTCTGGATCCTCGAAAAGGCGGTTGACCATGTTTCGGAATGCCCGGTAGCGTGGTCCCGGCATGGGACTTTTGGGTGACGCAAGCCGGCACATGAAATCTAGGGTTTCGGGTATGAGAGGGTTTGCCAGGAAGGCGGGATGGCTGCTGGTTGGGGTGCGAGCGAAATGAGCCGACGCGCGCCCAGCTTGCCTTTGTGGCGCCCCACGGTCGCCGTGGTCGGCCTGGGGTACGTGGGCCTGCCGCTGGCAGTGGCCTTCGGCCGGAAGTTCCCGACCATTGGCTTCGACATCGACTCGGGCAAGATCGCGCGTCTGCGCAAAGGGCACGATCCCGCGCGCGCGATGAGCCCGGAGGCACTGCACAGCGCCCGCCGGCTGCAGTTCACGGCGGATCCGGCACGCCTGCGCGAAGCCGAGGCGGTCATCGTCGCTGTACCTACGCCCATCGACAGGGCCCGTAGGCCGGATCTGGGTCCCTTGGTCCAGGCCTCGGAGACTGTGGGCCGCAATCTCAGGCCCGGTGCTCTGGTGATCTACGAATCCACCGTGTATCCGGGTTGTACCGAAGAGGTCTGCATCCCGATTCTGGAACGTGAGTCCGGCCTCGCTTGGGCGGCTCGGTGCGCAGCACGCGATTCCCGGACCCGCGAGACCCTCGTTCGCAGCCGTGCGGCGGGCGGTGTCGCAGCCCTCCATCTGCCCGAGGCGGCGGGGGAGCCGGGCTTCCACGTGGGATATTCCCCGGAACGCATCAACCCGGGGGACCGGGAACATCGTCTGGAGACGATCGTCAAAGTGGTTTCCGCGGATTCCCCGCAGGCGTTGGAACGCGTCGCCAGCCTCTACGAAGCGGTGGTGGAAGCCGGCGTCCATCGGACCTCCAGCATCCGCGTGGCCGAGGCCGCCAAGGTCATCGAAAACACGCAACGGGACCTCAACATCGCGCTCATGAACGAGCTGGCCATCCTCTTCAATCGGCTGGGGATCGACACGCAGGAGGTTTTGGAGGCGGCCGGCACCAAGTGGAATTTCCTGCCGTTTCGGCCGGGACTCGTGGGCGGTCACTGCATCGGTGTGGATCCGTACTATCTCACGTACAAGGCCGAGCAGGTGGGTCACCATCCGCAGGTCATCCTCGCCGGGCGCCGCATCAACGACGGGATGGGCAAGTACGTCGCCGAGCAGACGGTGAAACAGATGATCCGGGCCGGAGCCTGCATCAAAGGCGCGCGGGTCAACGTGCTCGGGCTCACGTTCAAGGAGAACTGCGCGGATCTGCGCAATTCGCGCGTCCCGGATATCGTCCGGGAATTGGAAAGCTACGGATGTGAGGTGACGGTCCACGATCCCCTGGCGGACCCACAGGAGGCGCTGGCCGAGTATGGAATCGAGCTCGAGCAATGGGAACGCCTGCCCCGTGCCGATGCACTGGTGCTCGCCGTGGCCCACGACCATTATCGGCGCCACACACCCTCAGAGCTGGCCGGCCGGCTCAAACCCGGAGGGTGCTTCATCGACGTGAAAGCGGTCTTCGATCCGGCATCGCTGGGCCGCCACGGGCTGGTCGTCTGGCGCCTTTGAAGGCCCTCCAGGAAATCTCTCCGCCCCTGGGAAGACCCGACGGCCGCTTTCAAACCCAGTCGCGCGGCACGAGGAACTCTTTGTATAGCCGCTCTTCTTCCGAGCCGGGCTCGGGCTGCCACCCATAGCGCCAGCGCACCAGGGGCGGCAGCGACATGAGGATGGACTCGGTGCGACCGCCGGACTGCAACCCGAACAAGGTACCGCGGTCGTAGACGAGATTGAACTCCACGTAACGCCCGCGGCGGTAGAGCTGGAAGTCGCGCTCACATTCGCCGTAGGGCAGCACCTTGCGCAGGTGCACGATGGGCATGTAGGCCTCGAGGTAGTGATCCCCGACGCTGCGCATGAAGGCGAAACAACGTTCGAATCCCCATTCGTTGAGGTCGTCGAAAAAAAGCCCACCGATGCCACGGGGCTCGTTGCGGTGTTTGATGAAGAAGTATTCATCACACCACTTCTTGAACCGGGGGTAGACCTTCGCACCGAACGGTTCGCAGGCCTTCTTGGCCACTTGATGCCAGTGGCGGCAGTCTTCTTCGAAGCCGTAATAGGGGGTCAGATCGAAGCCGCCCCCGAACCACCACACCGGCTCTTCACCCTCTCGCTCCGCGAGAAAGAAGCGTACGTTGGCATGGGAGGTGGGCACGTACGGGTTGTGGGGGTGGATGACCAGTGAAACCCCCAGAGCCGTGTACCGCCGGTCGGCGAGCTCGGGCCTGGCTGCGGTCGCCGAGGGCGGCAGGGCCTCGCCTTCCACGCGGGAGAAATTGACCCCTGCCTGCTCGAAAACGTGACCCTCTGCGAGCACCCGGGTGCGGCCGCCTCCGCCCCCACCCTCGCGCTCCCAGAGGTCTTCGCGGAATCGGGCCAGTTCTTCCTCACCCTCGATCGCGGTGCAGACGCGGTCCTGCAAGTCCAGCAGATACGCTTCGATGGCTTGGATGTCGGGCTGGTCGGCCATGCGTGGACACTCCCATGTCGGTGGGCAACGGAGCGGGCGCAGGGCGTCGTTCCCCTATGGACGCCCCGGCCCGGATATCTTACCGGTTCATCGGGCGAAGCGGGGGCCGTGGCCAGACCCGGCGGATGGCCGGACGATACGCCCGGTGCGGGCGTCCCGAATTTCCGTGGGGGCGCCGTGTCCGCCCACTGCCCCGGCGACCACGAAATCCAACCCCGCTGGGAAGTAACGCAGGACTTGGTCCGTGGTTCGGGCCGGGGATGCCCCCGCCGGATTGGCACTGGTCGAGACCAGTGCCGTGCCGGCCAGCTCGCAGAGCCGCCTTGCCTGCGGATGGGCGGTGACGCGGCAGGCCAGGGTCTCGTGTTCCCCGCGTAGCCACCGCGGTACGCCGGCTCGCGCTGGCAGGAGCCATGTCGATGGGCCGGGCCAGGTG
>JALVEU010000050.1 GCA_027030565.1 Gammaproteobacteria bacterium
CTGATTGCGCCGATTGCCATGGAGGAGGGTTTGCGGTTTGCGATCCGTGAGGGCGGGCGTACGGTGGGCGCCGGCGTGGTCACCAAGATCCTGGAGTAGATGGTTTTTCTCATGGTACGGGACCGGAGCGGTCGCCGAGTATCGAAGTTCCTAGGCCAGTAGCTCAATTGGCAGAGCAGCGGTCTCCAAAACCGCAGGTTGGGGGTTCAAGTCCCTCCTGGCCTGCCATTGTTCGACGACGCCCGGTTTTCGGGGGCCGTCGGGTCTTGTGGTTCATCGGCAAAGATAGGGGGCGATCGGGTGGGTGACAAAACGACTGCGCACCCTGTGCGGGTGCCGGGGTCAGGTCGGTAAGAGGGGGAGCGACCGCACACGTTTTGATGGACGGGTCGGGTGCGATGGCCGCGTCGCCGGTGCGCGGACGCTACCCTGATCCCGGCATCGACTGGGGACGGCATCAGGCGAGGCCGCTCGGGCGTGTTCCGAACGGCCGGTTTTTGTTTTTCGGATCGGTTTCATGGCAAATCAGGCACAGGCGCGGGGTTCGGCGATGGATACGGTCAAGCTCACCGTGTCCGCTCTGCTGGTCCTCGTCGGGATCGGCGCCTATCACTACTACGCCGATTATTCCCAGCTCTATCGGGTGCTGGGTGTATTGGCCGTCACGGGTGTGGCCATCGCTGTCGCCTCCACCACCGCGCAGGGGCGTGCCCTGTGGGCCTTCCTTCAGGATGCCCGGGCGGAAGTGCGCAAGATGGTGTGGCCAACGCGGGCGGAGACGGTGCAGACCACCCTGGCCGTGTTCGTCGTGGTGTTGATCGTCGCCGTCTTCATGTGGCTCATGGATATGGTGCTCGCGTGGGCCGTCGGACACGTGATCCGTTAGACAGGGGACGATTCGCTCATGGCCAAGCGTTGGTATGTGGTCCACGCCTACTCCGGCTTCGAGAACCAGGTCAAGCGTGCCCTGGAAGAGCGGGTCAAGCGCTTCGGGCTGGAGGACAAGTTCGGCGAGATCCTGGTTCCCACGGAAGAGGTGATGGAGATCCGTGATGGGCAGAAACGGCGCAGCGAGCGCAAGTTCTTCCCTGGCTACGTCCTTGTGCAGATGGAGATGGACGACGACGCCTGGCACCTGGTCAAGGATACGCCCAAGGTCCTGGGTTTCATCGGTGGGACCCCGGACAGGCCGGCTCCGATTTCGGACAAGGAGGCCGAAGCGATCCTGAACCGGATTCGCGAGGGTACCGAGAAGCCGCGACCCAAGGTGTTGTTCGAGCCCGGGGAAGAAGTGCGGGTCGTCGAGGGGCCGTTCAACGATTTTTTGGGGACCGTCGAGGAGGTCAACTACGACAAGAGCAAGCTGCTCGTCGCAGTGAAGATCTTCGGGCGGTCCACTCCCGTGGAGCTGGATTTCTCGCAGGTGGAGAAAGTCTGACCATACATTTTTCTGAATCGCGGGGAGCCGTAAGGCGTCTGTACCCGCCGAGGAGTACCAGATGGCGAAGAAGATCGAGGCATACATCAAGCTCCAGGTCCCGGCGGGCCAGGCCAACCCGAGTCCGCCCGTGGGGCCCGCGCTGGGTCAGCACGGCGTGAACATCATGGAGTTCTGCAAGGCGTTCAACGCCAAGACGCAGGACTTGGAACAGGGCCTGCCCATCCCGGTGGTGATTACGGTCTACAGTGACCGCAGTTTCACGTTTGTTACCAAGACGCCGCCTGCTTCCATCTTGCTCAAGAAGGCTGCGGGTATCGACAAGGGCAGTGCCACGCCCAACACGGTGAAGGTAGGCAAGGTCAGCCGGGAGCAGCTCGAGGAGATTGCCAAGACCAAGACCCCCGACCTCACGGCGGCGGACCTCGATGCGGCTGTACGGACCATTGCGGGCAGCGCCCGCAGTATGGGTATCGACACGGAGGGGGTGTGAGTCATGGCCAGACTTTCCAAGCGGATGCGCGCGATTCGCGAGAAAGTACAGCCGGGCATGATACTCCCGCCAGCGGAGGCATTCCGGCTGCTCAAGGAGGTGGCCTCGGCCAAGTTCCCGGAGTCGGTGGATGTGGCGGTGAACCTGGGGGTGGATCCGCGCAAGTCGGATCAGGTGGTCCGCGGATCCACGGTGCTTCCCCACGGTACCGGCAAGTCGGTGCGGGTGGCGGTGTTCGCCCAAGGCGCGAACGCAGAGGCGGCCAAGGAGGCCGGGGCAGACATCGTGGGCTTCGAGGACCTGGCCGAGCGGATCAAGGCCGGTGAGCTGGATTTCGACGTGGTGATCGCCACACCGGACGCCATGCGCATCGTGGGTCAGCTGGGTCCGATCCTGGGCCCTCGTGGCCTGATGCCCAATCCCAAGGTCGGCACGGTCACCACGGACGTGGCACAGGCGGTTCGCAACGCCAAGGCCGGTCAGGTGCGCTATCGCACCGATCGGGCAGGGATCGTGCATGCACCCATTGGGAAGGTGGATTTTCCCGAGGATGCCCTGGAAGAGAACCTCCGCGCGCTGCTGGCGGACCTGATGAAGGCCAAGCCCCCCGCTTCCAAGGGGCAGTACCTGAAGAAGGTGACGGTCTCGACCACCATGGGTCCGGGCATCGCAGTGGAGCACAGCAGCCTCACGGGTTGATCGGCCCCACTGGGGTGTGATTCGGGATTTCGACCGAGGGCGTTCGAGGCCACTGCATCGGCGCCCTGGGAAACAGACTTTGCGGGCCGGCGCTCGTGAGCGCCCGGTATCCGTCAAAGACCGCAGGCGCCGATGGCTTAATAGGGGCGGAAGGCCGCCCCGGCCTGCGCAGACGGTGTTACCCGAGTCGGGTCGCGGCCTGCAGGGTGCACCGTTCGAGGGGGACGGCCGTGCGTGCAGCGCTGCCGGCAACGCCGAGGGGGTATCGGCCCCGGCGTGCTGGTGCAGGGCGTCCATTGAATGGTGCAGGGAGTTTGCCCTGCGCAACTTTCGCTGAGGAGAGTCATCGTGGCCCTTACGCTGGAGGAAAAAAAACGCGTCGTCGCGGAAGTGGCCGAGGTGGCTGCGGATGCGAATTCGGCCGTGGCGGCCGAGTACTGCGGCCTGACGGTGGCAGAGATGACGGAGCTGCGCGCCAGGGCGCGCGAGATGGACGTCTATCTGCGTGTGGTGAAGAACACGTTGGCGCGGCGGGCGGTGGAGGGCACTGCGTTCGAGTGCCTGAGGAACGAGCTGCGCGGGCCTCTGCTGTTGGCGTTTTCCATGGAGGACCCTGGTGCGGCCGCACGGCTGCTGAAGGACTTCGCCAAGGAGCACGAGGCCCTGAAGCCGCACGCCCTCGCCATCGGCGGCGAGTGTCTGCCAGGCAGTGAGATCGACCGACTCGCCAGCCTGCCGACTCGTGAGCAGGCCTTGGCCATGCTCATGGGTGTGATGAAGGCACCGATCGAGAAGTTCGTCCGCACCCTTGCGGAGCCGCACGCGAAGCTGGTGCGTACCGTGGCCGCCATCCGCGATCAGAAGCAGTCCGCGGCCTGAGCGGAAACTTTTCGGGTAATCCACAGTCTTAGGAGAACACGATCATGTCTTGTACGAAGGAAGATATCCTCGAGTCCATCGCCAACATGTCCGTGATGGACGTCGTCGACCTCGTCTCTGCCATGGAAGAGAAGTTCGGCGTGTCGGCGGCGGCTGCCGTGGCGGCTGTACCCATGGCCGGTGCCGCCGAGGCGGGTGCTGCCGAGGCGGCCGAGGAGAAGACCGAGTTTGACGTGGTGCTGCAGAGCTTCGGCGGCAACAAGGTCCCGGTGATCAAGGTGGTCCGTGCCATCACCGGGTTGGGGCTCAAGGAGGCCAAGGAGATGGTCGAGGGTGCTCCATCGGTGGTCAAGGAAGGTGTGAGCAAGGACGAGGCCGAGGAGATCAAGAAGCAACTGGAAGAGGCCGGCGCGACCGTCGAGCTGAAATAGATTCGACAACGATTGCGATACGAACGAGCCTGACCTACAGCTAGGCTGGCGGCGCATCGCCGCCGGCCTAGCTGTGTTTTTTCACCATTGCGCAACGAGCCACAATCCCGCTTCGCTACCCGATCATTGCCGGAGCGATGGTGGGCCCGAGGCGTGGGCCGCCAGGCATGATGGCGAAGGACATACCGTGGGCAGGCCTCACAGGGCAGGTTCCTGGCGTCGCGAGGGGAAGCTGCGGGAGCTTTCACAAGGCGTTGCCTCCACATCGCAACCCAACGTAGGTATCAGGTACGAGGACCCCAGATGAGCTATAGCTACACCGAGAAGAAGCGGATTCGTAAGAGCTTCGGCAAGCGGCCCCAGATCTTGGATGTCCCGCCATTGCTGGACATCCAGACCTCCTCGTATCGCAAGTTCCTGCAGCTGGACATCCCGCCGGACCAGCGAGAGAACGTCGGTCTGCACGGTGCGTTCCAGTCGGTCTTCCCGCTGGAGAGCTACTCTGGCAACGTGGTGTTGGAATACGTGGGTTACCGTCTCGGGCAACCGGTCTTCGACGTCAAGGAGTGTCAGCTGCGCGGCATGACCTACGCCGCGCCGCTGCACGTCAAGCTGCGCCTGGTGATCTACGACAAGGAGGCCCCGGCTGGTACCAAGAAGGTCAAGGACGTCAAGGAACAGGATGTCTACATGGGGGAGATCCCGCTCATGACCGAGCTGGGCACCTTCATCGTCAACGGTACCGAACGGGTGATCGTCTCCCAGCTGCACCGGTCGCCCGGCGTCTTCTTCGACCATGACAAGGGCAAGACGCACTCCTCGGGCAAGTTCCTGTATTCAGCCCGAGTGATCCCCTACCGCGGCTCCTGGCTGGATTTCGAGTTCGATCCCAAGGACCTGGTCTACGTGCGTATCGACCGCCACCGCAAGCTGCCGGCCACCATCCTGCTGCGCGCGCTGGGCTACGACACCGAGGAGATCCTCGAGCTCTTCTTCGAGACCGACACGGTGCACATCGAAGGCGACGGGTTCGTGCTGGAGCTGGCCCCCGAACACCTGCGGGG
>JALVEU010000051.1 GCA_027030565.1 Gammaproteobacteria bacterium
CACCCCCGTATTCGTCACCCTCGTCGGCGACTGGCTGCTGGGCGAACGGATCCCGCCCCTGGGCCTCCTTGGGGTGAGCCTGGTGACCCTGGGCGCCTACCTGCTCAATCTCGAGCACCTCAGGGCAACGAACGGCTGGGCACCGCTCGGCCCGCTGCGAGCGATCCTCCGAGAACGGGGTCCCCGGCTGATGTTGGCCGTGGCAGCGCTCTACGGCGTGACCTCGGTGCTGGGCAAAGGGGCTGTGCGGCTTGTGCCTCCGCTCTGGTTCGGCGCCTTCTACTTCGTCCTTCTCGGTGGAGTGGTGCTCGTGACCCTGCGCCCTCGGAAAGGTCTGCATCGCCTGGCGAGTTGTAAACCCCGTGCCGCCGCGGCCGTGGGGCTGGCCACGGCGGTGATGGTGCTGACCCATTTTCTCGCCGTGGAACGGGTGGAAGTGGCCTACATGATCGCAGTGAAGCGCACCAGCCTGTTGTTCGGGATCCTCTACGGCTGGTGGTGGTTCGGCGAAAGACACCTGGCCCGACATCTGCTGGCCGGAGGCGTCATGGTGGCGGGCGTGGCGATCCTGGCGTGGTAGCCCTGCCGGCCGAGGCGGGGGTCTACGCGCTGCTCATGCACCTGCCGCGGCAAACGGTGTTCCAAGCCGGCGCACTCGGCCCGTGTCGTCTCCAACGCGGCTGGTACCTCTACGTGGGCAGCGCACGTGGACCCGGGGGCCTGCGCGCACGGGTGGGACGCCATCTGCGACGCGGGCACAAACGCCTCCACTGGCACATGGACCACCTGCGTCCCTGGGTCCGGATCCATGCGGTCTGGTGGACCACCCTCCAGACGACCCAGGAACGGGACTGGGTGCTGGCGGCCGCACGGCTGCCCACCGCCGTTGCGGCACTGCCAGGTTTCGGTGCAAGCGACTCGACCTGCTCCACCCACCTGCTCGCCTTCACGCGGCGGCCCCAGTTCGAAGCCTTTCGCGAGCAGGCGGGTGCGGCACGGGTCACGCCAGTGCCTCAGGCGTGGCGGTAGCCGTACAGCCAGCGGGCCGTGGTCCCGCCCACGTTGCGCACTGTGTGCACCGCCCCGGCCGGGATGAACACCTCTTCGCCCACCCCGGGCCGGTACACGCGGCCACCGAACTCCAGCTCGATGCGGCCCTCCACGGGCATCACCAGCTCATCGGTGGCGTGCACGAAATCCCGCCACACCTGCCCGGGCGGATCCACCCAGACGTCGCAGCTGAATCCATGCTCGCGCCAGCGCGCACATACCGCGTCCACGTCGACCATCTTCCCTCACTCCGACTCGTGCAACACCCGCCCCTGCGGGTCGTTCACGCGGACCCGGACGGGAAACCCCCTGCGCAGGCTCGCAGTGACCACGCAGAAGTCCTCGAACAGCTCGCTGCAGCGGCCCAGCTTGGGTCGGGCGGCAAGCTCCGGGGACAGGTGCAGGGTCACGCTCAGTCCGCCGATGCGCAGGCGCCCCTGTTCGTTGCGCACCATGTGTCCCCGGACCTCCGCGCGGATCCCCCCGGATACCGGCTCACGCTTGGTCATGCAGTACAGAAGGCTCGCCGACAGACAGTTGGCCGCCGCCGCGGCTACGAGGCGCGCCGCGTTGGGGCCGCGCTCCTCGCCCAGCGGGCGGGGTTCGTCGAGCACCAGGTCCGGCACCGTGTCCCAGTCGAAGCGCACCTGAAACGCGTAGCCCTCCAGATGCACCACCTCGAATGCAAACGTCGTCTCCTCCCCCATGCGCAGCCCTCTTGTCCCAGATCATTGCAGCACCTACACCATGCCTTACACGGGTCCCGTTTTCCAACTACACTACCGGTCGTCTGGGGGCCAAGGGCCGTAGCCACGGGCCCGACGCCGGCCGGGCGACCACCACCAAGAACGTGACATCAGGAGGCGTGCGTGTTGAAAGCGATCCAGATCCCCGCGCTGCTGCTGAGCGCAACGATGGGCATCTCCGCCATGGCCGAGGATGCTGCGCCCAACGCGGCGGCCACCGTTGAGGACCAGGCCGCGACCGCGACATCGGCCACCCCTGCGCCACCAACGGCCCCCGAGGGGGCGACGGCATCCACGGAGGGTGGCCCGGCGCCGGAGGCCATGCCGCCCGCGCCCGAAGCGTCCGCCCCCACGCAACAAACCCCGGCACAAGAAGCACAGACTTCCGCCGCTACGACGGGCGCCGCGCCCGCCCCGGGGCAGGCACCCACCGCACAGGAGGCCACGGCCCCCACTACAGAGGCCACGGAGCCCGCCACAGAAGCCACGGAATATTACACTCCGCCGTTGCCCCCCGAATACGAGCGCATCCTGCGGCAGCTGGCCGAGTGGCAGGCGTACGTGAAGAAACAGCACGAGACCGGCCAACAGCGGGCCGAGCAGCGTTTGGAGCAATTGCGCAAGGAGCGCGAGGAGGCCGTGCAGCGTGCAGTGGAGAAACAAGAGAAGCTCGCCAAATACTACGAGGCCATGCGCCGGCTGGCGGAGGAGCAGAAGGCCTGGATCGAGGCGCACAAGGACGAGTACCTGAAGCAGGCCGAGGAACGTGAGAAGGGCCTGCTCGAATACCACGAACAGATGCGCCGCATGGCCGAGGAACGCCACAAGGAACTCATGGACAAGCTGGCCCACCTCGACCAGCTCACCCGCAAGGAGGTCCAGGACCTCGTGGAGCAGATGCGCCGCCAGATGCAGGAAGATGCGCTGGCCCTGGACAGCGCCAATCAGACCGAAGGCACCATGGTGGGGCAGCGCCCTCCGACGATACCCATGCGGGGTGGCGTCCCGCCCTATGCAGCGGGTAGCCAGATGCCCCCGGCCATGAGGGGAGGAAGCTGGCAGGGGGTACCGAACATGCGCCAGCCGGCCTGGGCCGGCCCACAGACCGGCTACCCGCGTACCGGGAGACCATCCGTCTCCGCTCAGCCCTCTATGCCGTGGGGCGCCCAGAGGCCCTGGGCGGGACAAGGACCGGCCGGACAAGGTCCGGGAGGCGGCTGGCAGGGGCGGATGCAACAGCCCCAGATGCAGCCCATGCCGTGGATGGGAGGCCGGCAGGGCGGGTGGCAAGGCCCCATGCAAGAGGGACCCGGGTGGCAAATGCCCGGCCAGGGGACGCCCTTCTACGACTATCCACAAGGTCCCGGGGCCCCCACATCGCCCGGCGTGCCCGGACCGATGACGCCCCAGGGTCGGGTTGGCGTTCCTCATCCGCGGTTCGCCATGCACCTGCCATCGCGAAGCCCATACCAGCGTCATGCCACACCTGGGCCGTCACTGCGCGGCCACGGGGGCGCCATGCGCTGGTGGCCTCGCTACGTGGCTTGGCGCCATCTCGCACCGCGCCACCCCGCGGGGATCGGCCGGATGTTGGCTTGGAACCGGCACCATCGATCCTGGGCGCGGCCCCTGGCCACGATGCAACGCGTTGCAGCAGGCCACAACGGCCCGCGCCACGCCCCGCCCCGGCTTGCGGCCCACTCCGGTGGGCTGCCTGCAGGCTGAGGCACGTCCGATTGGGCAACGGTTCGGACGGGGGCGCAATGCCCCCGCCGATTCACCGGTTCGCCCCGAGGTCCACCGGCTCTAGATTTCGTTCCCCTGGAAACGCCTCCCAAAGGGCTCCCAGGGGGCGGCCCAGCCTGGGATGCGTGAAGTCCGGCGCCAACTCGGCCAGCGGCCCGAGGACGAAGGCCTGTTCCAGGATCTCGGGACGCGGAATCTCCAGCCCGTCGCGCCGGATCACGGCGTCGCCATAGAGCAATAGGTCCAGGTCCAGGGTCCGAGGACCGAAGCGCTCGCCTTCCCGGCGCCTGCCGGCCAAGTCTTCGATGTCGCGCAGGGTCCGGGCCACCGCGTCCACGTCATCCCGGGTCCGGAAGCCCGCCACCAGATTCAGGAATGCATCGCCTTGGAACCCCACCGCCGGGGTCCGGTACACCCGCGAGCTGCGCACGCCACCGAAGCGGCGCTCCAACTGCGCCAGCGCCATCCGGACGTGGCGTTCCGGATCGATGTTGCTGCCGATACCCACATAGACCGCCACGCCCGCGTTCACTGTTCCGGAACCTCCCCCCGCTCGATGACCACGCCCACTTCGCGCGAGCCGCGAACCGCGCCGGGTTTGCCCACCCTCAAGCGCAGCCAAGGCACCCGAAACTCCTCCATGATCAGCCGGGCCAAGGCCTCGGCCATGGTCTCCACCAACCCGAACTCGTGCTCGGCCAGAAACCCTTGTACGCGCTTGGCCACGGCCCGGTAGTTGAGTGCGTCCTCGATGCGGTCACTCGCGGCCGCCCGCCCGATGTCGGCGGCCATCTCCAGATCGATGCGCACCTGCTGGCGGATTCGCTGCTCCCACTCCCAGATCCCGATCCGGGCCTCCACGCGCAGATCGCGAATGTAGACGGTGTCCATCGGCAATCCCCCAAAGGCCGCGCAGACGCCTGCAGCGTCTTGCCTGGAAGCGGCGTTTCTGCTATGGTTCGCGCCCCGTTTCTCGCCGGATCCCGGCGACCCGTAACACTCAGACCGGGAGCACAGCCATGTCGCGCGTATGTCAGGTTACCGGGAAACGCCCCGCCAGCGGCAACAACGTCTCGCACGCCCATAATAAGACACGGCGTCGGTTCCTGCCGAACCTCCACACCCGCCGGTTCTGGGTGGAGAGCGAGAACCGCTGGGTGAGGTTGCGTGTGTCCACCAAGGGATTGCGCATCATCGACAAGAAAGGCATCGACGCGGTCCTGGCCGAGATGCGGGCCCGCGGCGAGCGGATCTGAGCAGGGGGCAGCTGTCATGGCCAAGAAAGCACGCGACAAGATCAAACTGGTGTCCTCGGCGGGCACCGGACACTACTACACGACGACCAAGAACAAGAAGAACACGCCGGACAAGCTGGAATTCCGCAAGTACGACCCGGTGGTGCGCAAGCACGTGGTCTACAAGGAAGCGAAGATCAAGTAGGCCCCGGCCCAACCGGCT
>JALVEU010000052.1 GCA_027030565.1 Gammaproteobacteria bacterium
CAGCCGTCGAAATTCGAACTTGGTGCTAAACGGTCCGTTTCCCGCGGGCGCGCTGCTCGATCGCCCGCATGCGGCGCACCAACGGATCGTTCTCATTCTGCGGCGTCGGCGGGAGCGGCGGGTTCCCGGCCTGCCTCGCCTCGGCCTGCTGCCGCGCGCGACGGGCTTGGGCGATGCGCGGGGCGCGCTCCGGCGTGAAACGGCCCTGTCGCGCACGTTCAACCAGCGCCCGCAGGCAGCCCAGCGGCGAGGCGCGGATGGCGCCGGCCGCTAGGATGCCCGCCCATTCGTCGAGTACCTGCTGATCGAGCGGCGCGTCCAGTCCTGCGACCAGGCCCACGGCACGGTCGCGTTCCTCGGGCAGGAGATCCTTGGGGCAATACAGCCGCTCCGATCCACCACGACCGGACCGCCCTTTCGGTTCTGCGCCGGGTGGTCGTGGTTCCTCTGGTGGTTCCTGGTATGACAGGGGCGTCCGGGGGACCCTGACCCCGGGCGACCGGGGGCGGTGTCAGCGGTGCTAGGGGCCGGTGACAATCTGTCACCCCCTGCCAGCAGCAGGCGGTACCGGTTGGAGGAACAGGACCCATCGGCACGGTAGCGCGGCTCGGCAACCAGCGGGGTCTGCGCGACCAGGTGTTTCATCACGCGCCACACGGTGCGCGGCGAACACCCCGCCTTGGCCGGGACGGTGGACACGCTGGGCCAGCACACCCCGGCATCGTCCGCCGCATCGGCGAGCGCCAGCAGCACCAGCTTCGGCGTCGGCGGCAATGCCTGCCGCCAGGCCCAGTTCATTGCGGCGATGCTCACGGTGCGTTGGGCTCAGTCGTCGCCATTGCCGATGATGATGCGGGCGACCTCGGCGGCCGGGTAGTAGACCCGCCGGCCGATCTTGCGGCCGCAGGCCTTCAGTGCACGGGTCTGGTAGTCGCGGGGACAGCTCAGGCTGTAGCGCAGGCCGCCGGTACTGCGGCCCAGCAGTTCGGCGAGCTGGCTCTGTGACAGCAGCAGACCGAACCGTTCAGCCAGTTGATCCGCCAGCGTCGCCACGCTGGGGCTTTCGGTATCTTGCATGCGCTCTCGTCTCCTTGCTCATGATCGGGAGACATGAGCTTGCCCACGGCAAGCTGGGTAAACCAGAGAAAAAGCGGACGGCAACTGACGGGCTTTCGGACTTGATTAACGCATCACCCGGTCGAGCTTCTCCACCAGGTCCTCCGCCCGCAGGTGGGTGTAGCGCTTGAGCATCTGCATGGACTTGTGGCCGGAGATGGCAGAGACCTCCTGGTCACCCAGGCCGGCCTCGACCAGGCGCGAGACCGCCTCGTGGCGCAGATCGTGGAAGCGGAAGCCCCGGATGCCGGTTTCCTTGAGGACGCGGTGCCAGGCGGGGCGGAACTCGTACGGCCGGCGGATGCCGTCGCGGCCGGGTTCACCGAAGAAGATGAGATCAGTGTCGTCGGGCCGCAGGGGGTTGTCGAGGGCGGCGCGGAAGACGGCCACGGCATCAATAGTCAGCGGGACGGTGCGGGCCGAGCCGTTCTTGGTCTCGGTGAGATAAACGAGGCGCTTGTCCAGGTTCACCTGGCTGCGGGTAAGGCTCTTGATCTCGCCGGCGCGCATGCCAGTGTAGAGCGCGATGCGCACGATCCAGCCCAGCATGGGGTTGGAGTGGGCATCGCAGGCCTGGAGCAGCTTCTTTTCTTCGTCGGCGGTCAGGCGCCGGTTGCGGCCCTGGGGCGGCGCAGGTTTGCGAATGTTGGCCACTGGGTTGTAGACCAGACCCACGCGCCACTCCTTGATGGCGATGGTGAAGAGATGCGAGAGCAGGGAGAGTTCGAGGCGCACGGTGCTGGCGGACTTGCCCGCCTCCAGGCGCTTGTCCCGGTACCCGGCCACCAAGTCGGGGGTGATGGCGGCCAGACTGTAGTTGCCCAGCTCGGCCTTCAGGGCCTTGGCCTTGTGGCGCTCGGCGCTGTGGGTGCTGGGCTTCTTGGTGGCGGAGACCTCGCGCAGGTAGCGGTCCAGCGCCTGCTTCAACAACAGCCGGTCGGACTCGGCGCGGTCAATGTAGACGCCGCGCACCATCTCGTCCTCGGTGCGGCGCGCCCAGTCCTGAGCGTCGCGCTTGGTGCGGAATGTCTTGATGGTCGTCGGCCAGCCGCGCTTGCGGACGATGGCCTTCCAGGTATTGGACGGGGTCCGGGTGATGGTCGCCGTGGCACCTTCCGATACGACAGGGTGCCGCATGACATAGGGACCAAAAAGCGGGCTTGTTTGACTTGTTGAAATCAATTGGTGGCCAGGGACAGAATCGAACTGCCGACACGGGGATTTTCAGTCCCCTGCTCTACCAACTGAGCTACCTGGCCGAGGGGACTGCAGATTAAACCGGCTCGGGCAAGCGGCGTCAAGCGCCCGCCGTGCTATCCTAGCCGGCAGGAGACCCCCGCGATCCGAGACCCAGCCCATGGCTTCCTATTCCCGAGCGCCCGGTCAGTACCGGCTCATGCCCACGCGGCTCCAGGAGCGGATGCCCGACGGGACCACCCGCTGCAATCTGTGCCTGTGGCGCTGCCGGATCAAGCACGGTCAGCGGGGCTTCTGCCAGGCCCACGTGAACCGGGGCGGCACCCTGTACAACCTCTCCTACGGGATCCTCTCGTCCATCGGGGTGGGTCCCATCGAGGACAAGCCGGTGAAACACTTCCGGCCCGGCACGCAGGTGATGTCGGTGGGCAGCTACGGCTGCAGCTTCCGCTGTGGTGGGTGCCACAACCTGGAGATCTCCTGGGGCGTGACCGCACTGGACGACCTGGCCCGCGGTGAGTCCACCGCCGCCTACGTCACGCCGGTGCGTCTGGTGGAAGCCGCCCGACGTCACGGTGTGGACGGCATCGCCTTCACCTACTCGGAACCGGCCGTGTGGCTGGAATATGTGATGGACGTATCCGAAGCCGCCCACGAGGCGGGGCTCTATACCGTGTTCGTTTCCAACAGCTTCGTCACTGACGAGGCGCTGGCGCTTCTAGAAGGGCGTGTGGACGTGCTCTGCTCGGACATCAAGAGTCTGTCGGACGCATTCTACCGGCGGATCTGCGGCAAGGCACACGTGGACGAGGTATTGGCTTCCATCGAGCACGCCCACAGGCTGGGGATCCATGTGGAGACACGCACCAACGTCATCCCCACACTCAACGACGATCCCGAGATGCTCCAAGGGATCGCCCGCTGGATCCACGACCACCTGGGCGCCGAGAGCCCCTGGCACATCACCCGCTTCTTTCCCGCCTACAAGCTGGACCACCTGCCCGCCACCCCCGCGGACGTCTTGTGGCGCGCCCACGACCTGGCCCGTGCCGTGGGGCTGCGCAACGTCTATGTCTACGACGACAAGGGTTGTGACTGCGCCCAGGAGAACCGCCCCATCGCCGACTGGCTCAGTGAGGACCCGGCGGTCCTCCATCGGATCAAGAAATGTTCGGCGAGCTGCTGCGGGGAGGACGGCGTGCTGCTCAAGAAATACGAACGGCTCGACTGATCCGCGTATTTCCGGCGGCTCAGGGGACCGGCCGGATGCGGGCCTCCCCCTGACGGCGCGGATCGGAGGCGGCTTCCACGCGACCGGCACCGCGGTCCCAGACGATCACCTGCATGTTGCCCCAGCCCGAATCGAAGAGCTTGATCCGGTGACCCATGGCCTGGAGGGCATCCATGTCCTCGGGGTCGAGGGCGTCCATCTCCACGTCGATGCGGTCAGGCAGATACTGGTGGTGGATCCGGGGTGCGGCGACCAGCTCCTGGGCTCCGGCCCCTTCGCGAAAGGCCAGCGCCGCCTGCAGCACCATGGTGATGATCCGACTGCCCCCGGGCGTGCCGAGAATGGCGATGCGCCCCTCGTGCTCCAGAAACGTGGGGCTCATGCTCGAGAGCATGCGCTTGCCCGGCGCGATGGCGTTGGCATGGCCGCCCACCAGGCCGTAGACGTTGGGTGTTCCGGGCCGGGCCACGAAATCGTCCATCTCGTCGTTGAGCAGCACACCGGTGGCCCCGGCCACGAAGCCCGACCCGAAGGGATAGTTGATGGACAGCGTCGCGGCCACACGGTTGCCCTCGGCGTCCAGAATGGAGTAGTGGGTGGTATGGCGACCGCCGGCGGACTCGCCATCTTCCACGGGCGCCAGCCACTGACTCGGAGTCGCGTGGCGAGGGTGGATGCCCGCACGCAGGCCCGCGGCATAGTCGGGCGAAAGCAGTTGCCGCACCGGCACCGAGACGTAGTCGGGGTCTCCCAGATACTGGGCGCGGTCGCGATACGCGCGCCGCATGGCCTCTACCAGCAGATGCACCCGGGAGGCGGTGTCCAGATTTCCCAGGGGATAGCCGGAGAGCACGTTGAGCATCTCCACCAACACGATGCCCCCCGAAGACGGCAGTGCGGCCGAGACCACCCGCATACCGCGGTAACTGCCTGTGATCGGCGTGCGCTCCACCACCCGGTACCCCGCCAGGTCCTCCACCCGCCAGATTCCGCCGGCGGCTCGCACCGACCGCACCAGTTCCTGGGCCACCGCTCCCCGGTAAAACCCATCGAACCCCTTCTGGGCCATGTGGCGCAAAGTGCGCGCCAGCGCCGGCTGACGCAGGACGAATCCTTCCCCCGGGACATGGCCGTGGTCCAGGAACGTCGTGGCCGCCTCGGGTGAGGCACGCAGGACCTTGAGGCGGAAACGCGCCATGTCCCGGTAATGGGTGTCCACCGTGACGCCCCCTTCGGCCAGCCGAATGGCCGGAGCCAGGGTCCGTTCCAAGGGCAGACGTCCGTAGCGCTCGGCCAGATGGACCAGGGCCGCCGGCTGGCCGGGAATCCCGGCCGCCAGCGGGCCGTCTATGGAAGCGCGCGGCACCACCCGTCCCTGCGCATCCAGGAACAGATCGGGGGTCGCGGCCAGCGGTGCACGTTCCCGGCCGTCGATCATCACCTGA
>JALVEU010000053.1 GCA_027030565.1 Gammaproteobacteria bacterium
TCGCGCAGGTCCGGGTCAACCTGGAACGGCTACGCTGGGTCTATCACGACCTCCCGCAGGAGTTTCTCGGCGTGGACCTGGCCGGCTTCGATCTGCACCTCTGGAAGGACCACGGGTCGGCCTGGTCCAGCGCGGTGCAGGTGGGCAAACCCTTCCACCAGACGCCGGTGTTTCGTGACGTCATCACCTATGTGGACATCAATCCCACCTGGACGGTCCCGGCCAGCATCACACGGCGCGAGCTGGCACCTCGGTTGCTCGAAGACCCGGTGGGTTATCTGCGCAGGAAGAATATGGAACTGCTGACCCCGGGCGGGCGGCCGGTGGATCCCGAGACCGTGGACTGGAGCGAGATCACCCCGCGCAACTTCCCGTTCGTGCTCCGCCAGCGGCCCGGCCCGGACAATGCCTTAGGCAGGATCAAGTTCATGTTTCCTAATAAATATCATGTCTATCTGCACGATACGCCGAGCAAACAGCTATTTTCAAGAACACGCAGGGCATTCAGCCACGGCTGTATCCGCGTGGAAAAGCCCCTGGAGCTGGCCGAGCTGCTGCTCGCACCCAACGGCCCGCAGTGGACACGTGCGTACATCCGGCAGCTCATCGACGAAGGGCGGACCCGGCGGGTGACCTTGAAACGGCCCATGCCGATCCTGATCCTCTATCTCACTGCAGTGCCCGACCTGGCGGGCGATCCGGACCACATCCAGTTTCGTCCGGATTTTTATGAGCGCGACGCCAAGGTCCTGCACGCACTGGAGGCACCGCCGCAGCAGAAAGGCCCGAAGCTGCTGTCTCTGAGGCGCACCGCGGCCCGCTGAGGGGTTGCGACGGATCGGAACCGGCTTTGTTGGCACAAGACCATGGGGCCCGATCGCCACTAGTTCGCATAATGTATATTATGTTAAATATAGGGTGCTTCTCAGCGGCTCGTGAGGCGGAACCGGATCGTCTCGCGCAGGCGCAGCGGGCCCTCGCCCGTCGGGACCTGAAACAGCCAGCCCGCCACCGCACGCCGCACGGCGCGCTCGAACACGCCCGGCGGCCTGGCGTCGAGGATCTGCACATCCACCACTGCGCCCGTCCGGTCGAGGGCGATCTCGATCTCCACGTCACCCTCGATGCCACGGCGTCGTGCCCGGGCCGGATACGCGGGCTCACGGCCGCTGATGCGCACGATGTGCCGATCGGTGGTGGTCCCGCTCCGGCGCGGTGACACCGTGCCGGAGCGCGCCTGCTCGCCGTCACGGTGATGACGGGTGCCAGTCATGGTACCGGCCGCGCGTTCACCTGCTGGCTCGTGCCGGGTTCGAGACGCGTTGCGGTGCGTGTGTCGGCGCGGACTGGATTGGTGCGGCCTGTCATGTCGGGCATCATGGCCCCCGGACGACGCCCGGCGGAAAGCCCGTTTCGGCGGAGCCGCTGCGGCGCGTGTCGGTCTCGCCTGCGCGCGGGCGCGCGGTCTCGACACCGCAGGCCCCGTATGGGGAACCGCGCGGCCTTCCGAAACCGGGGCGCGAGAGCCACGGGAGACGCCCATCGAGTTGCCAGCATCCTGTGGTGAAGACCGGTGCGGCACATCCACGGCTGCCGGATTCGCGGTATCGTCCCCCTGGAGCGTCAAGCGGAGTCGCGATGCGCCGTTCCCCGTCTCCTGAGGTACCGACAGTCGAGCCGTGATGAGAGATGCCAGCACCACGTGGACCGTCGCGGCCGCCAGCAGGCTCAGCGCAAATGTACGCGTCCCGGAGTCCGCTCCCTCATGAGGCGGAGTTGCCACCGGCATCGTCGTCGTTCCCGAGCTCCCCGCCCAGCGCCGGCTCGTCCGTACTCTCCGGGCGCCGCCCCATGAACCAGGCCATGGCCACGACGACCACAGTCATGGCCAAGGGGACCGCCCAGTACGTGGACATGCCGGCCAACGGGTCGTCCGACAGCCGCTTGGGCAGCCGCGTCACCAGATCGATGAGCAGGACGAACCCCCCGGTCACGCCTCCCCGCACCCCGGCGAGATACGGGAGCAACGTGCCGTAGACCAGGTATGGGAGAATGCCGACCAGGAACAGACTGAACGCCAGCCGGTAACCCGCTCCGTAGAATGGCAGGACGGCCACGACGAAGGAGACGGCAAGGCCGACACCGATGACCGAGTATTGGAAAGCGCGCCACAATCGTTCTGTGTTCATGGGGCTGGCTCCTGACCCGCCGGCTTGCACGGCGACACCGGCGTATCCGCCATGATCCACGCTTCGTGCCGCTGGGGCAAGGCGCCATGTCCCCATTGACGGGTCGTGCCCCCGAAGGCCGGGCGCTGCCTCGGCGGCCCAAGGCCCCCGGGTCGGGCGCGCGACATGGCCCCCGAGGTCCCACAACACCGGCCGCTCGGCTCACAATCGTTGCTGGCTGGGCACTGGTCGGCCTGCTGGCCCTCTCTGGGTGCACGACGAACATGCCGAGGCTACCAAGCGCCCATGCACATGCAGGTCCCACAACACCCCCAGTGACTACGTTCAGCAGACGCGTCGCTCCACTGCTCCACGAGCATCCCATGGGGTTCTCGGGGGCGCGCCCCATGGAGCATGGAGACGAGGCGTTCATTTCGCGCCTGGCCCTGTGCAGGGGTGCAGAAGCCTCTCTGGACATCCAGTACTACATCTGGGAGGCCGACGCCACCGGCGCCACGCTGATGGCCAACGTCCTGGAAGCAGCCGATGCAGGCGTACGGGTGCGGATCCTACTGGACGACATCCATACCCGGGGCAAAGACCGCGCCATCGCGCTGGTGGACCTGCACCCCAACGTCGAGATCCGACTCTTCAATCCGTTTCTAGATCGGCAGCACCGGGGGTTGCACCTGCTCACGGATTTGAACCGTCTGAATCATCGGATGCACAACAAGCTCTTCATCGCAGACGGCGCCGTGGCCATTGTGGGCGGCAGAAACATCGCCGACGACTACTTCGGCGTCAATACCACGGCCAATTTCAGGGACTTGGACCTTCTCGTGGTGGGTCCGGTCGTGCGCGACCTCGCGCAGAGCTTTGAAGAGTACTGGAACAGCCGCTGGGCGGTACCGATTTCCGCATTGTTCAAGCAGCGTCTTTCGCCCTCGCAACAGCACGAAGCGCGCCAGGCCCTCACGAAACAGCTTCGACGGCGTAAGGCGTTTCCCTATCCAGCGGATTTGGATCGGTCCAAAAGCGTGGACTATTTCACATCCTTATTACCCGAGCTCCTTTGGGGAAAGGCCGATGCCATTGTCGATGCGCCCAGTAAAGTGGGAAACCCATCCCATGCTGTAATCGAAAAGGCCCTGGACGCCTTGCTCAGCAGCGTACGCAACGAGTTGCTCATTGAGACGGCCTATCTGATTCCCACACGTCGTGGCCTGCAGCGCCTGCGGGAGCTGCGCGAAAGGGGCGTGCGTATTCGCATCCTCACCAACTCGCTGGCCTCCAACGACGTGGTGGCTGCGCATGCAGGCTATGCCCGGTATCGCCGCCAGCTCCTCGCCATGGGTGTGGAGCTGTACGAGATGCGGCCCGATGCCAGTGAGATCGCACGAGGCTGGCGTCCCATTGCCTTTCGTTCCAAGGCGGCCCTGCATACCAAGGCGATCGTGTTCGACCGCCAGAAGGTATTCATCGGCTCGCTGAACCTGGATCCGCGCTCGTTCTCCATCAACACCGAAGTCGCCCTGCTCTTCGAGAGTCCCGAGCTGGCCCAGCGTGTGGTGCAGTTCATGGATGCCGGGGTGCGCCCCGAGAACGCTTATCGGCTGGAGATCGTCAAGAGCGAAGACTTTCTGGAACCGGACCAGCTGGTCTGGGTGCTGGACTTCGGCGCTCGCCGCAAGATTTATCATCACGAGCCGCGTGCCGCTCTGTGGAAGCGGATCACTGCGGCATTGATCGGACTGCTGCCCTTCGAGGAACAGCTCTGAAGTCGGGTCGCCCTCCTCTGCGCCCGTTTTCAACGGAGTCGTCACCGTCACCGGCGCACCCGGACTTTACGAGGTATTGCATTACGGATCGGCCTGGTGCTGCATTGGGCGATCGGCACGGCCGACAGCACCCCCGCCAATCGCTGTGTCTCTATTGTTCGTCCGCGCAGTCTCCCTATCGGATATTAGGGGAACTACGTATACAGGCTTTCGCCTTCTTGTCGCCATCATCTTTGCTTTACATTGCAAACAAAAGATCTATAATCCGCAAAGTCAAGCTTATGGTCGATACCTCGTCGGAATCCGTTACCCGTGCGTTTCTTGATTTCATCCGACATTGCCGTCCATAACAAAGGAAACGGTGAGCCCTGTCGGGGCCGCCACACCCATCCGGAGACGTGGAAAGGTTTTACGGATGGGGTGGGGCTCCGTCATTCAACCATTGAGCGATCAGGAGAAACTATGGCCGATATCGATCTGTCGAAAATGAGTGACGACGAACTCAAGGCCCTGGAGGATGCCATCCGCAGGGAGCGCGTCAGGCGTGAAAACGAGCGCAAACGAGAAGCCGAGAAGAAGATCAAAGAGATTGCCGCGGCCGCCGGCCTCGCAGTGGAGATCCACGCGCCCGGCACCCGGGCAAAGGGGCGCGCTGGAAGGGGCGGCCTTCCCCCCAAGTATCGGAACCCAGACAATCCCAGTCAGACGTGGTCCGGCCGCGGCAAACGGCCCGCCTGGTTCAAGGAGGCCCTGGAAAAGGGCAGAAAGCCCGAGGAACTCCTGGCCTGAACTGCGGGTGTGACCGCCCCACCCTGCCGCATGGCAGACCCTATGTTCCGGCATCCGGAAGACGGCTGGCGTGGCCCGCTTCGGCGGGCCACCCTCGCCGGGTCACCGTTGTGGAACACCCACCGCTGCGAGCACCTGCAAAGGCCCCACCCTGCGCAGCCGTGAGAGTTGAGTTGCATCGCGCACAAGGAATGCACCCGCAAAGCCCAGGGCATTGACGGAAACCCCTTCCCAGTGTTCCC
>JALVEU010000054.1 GCA_027030565.1 Gammaproteobacteria bacterium
CCATGTACAAACCTGGGCCTACGGCACCCCCGAAGGCGACTGGACCAGCATGGCGGTCTATGCGGACGGCAGCTACGGGATCCCTGAGGGGGTGTTCTACTCCTACCCGGTGACCTGCGCCCTGGGCGAGTACGATATCGTCCAGGGGCTGGAGGTCCCGGCGTTCAGCCGTGAACGCATGAGCCTCACCGACCGCGAGCTACGTGAGGAGCGCGACCAGGTGCGTGAGCTGCTCGGTCCCGCCCTGTGACATCGCGCCTTGGCGCCGGTACCGCACGGCACCGCCTACTCGAACAGTTCCTGCTCGAGCTCACGATAGACAAAGTTGGCGTTGAGCCGGTGATTGAGCTCGTACAACGGCACGTCGCGCCACTCGGGTAGATCCGCCTGGTCCACGGCCTCCTGCAGGTCCAGATCGTCTTCTATGGCTGCCGCCATCTTCGCGCGCAGCGCCTCGATGTAGGCACGCGTCTTGGCTACCATGGGAAACGGCGGGCGCTGCGCGCCGCCGTGCCCCGGCACCATGAGGCGCACGTCGCCCAGCTCGCGCGTGAGCCAGTCCAGGTTCTCCAGCATCTCGCGCGTGTGCCCATCCCCCATGAAGGTGACCCGCCCGTTGAAGGCCAGATCCGACACCCACGCGATATTGGCCCTCTTCTGGTGAATCACCAGGTCCCCATGGGAGTGGTGGGTCCCGGTGTTGTAGATCCGGAAAGTCTCCTCGCCCACATGCAGCTCCAGCCACCCGTAGCGAGGGCCACCCAGCCGCAGATCGGGAATCACCGCCTGGAACCGACCGCGCGCGTCCGCCCCCATGTCCTCGGGAATGAAGGCCTTGCGGTAGGCCACGGAGCGCTCGATGCGCTCGGAACGCACGTAACCCTCCGTGCCCTCGTGGGCGACGATGTGGACACCCGGCAGATCGGCGAAGGCCACCGCGCCGTAGAAATGATCCGGATGCGCGTGCGTGACGATGAGCCAGCGGATGGGCTTGTCGGTCTTCGAGCGGATCGTCGCAATCAGGCGCCAGCCCAGCTTGGGGGTCCCCAGGGCGTCGATCACCACCACGCCCTCTTCCGTCACGACGAAGCCCGCGTTGCCGTTGAAACCCCGATTGTTGGGATCGACCTCGGCGATGTTGCCGAAGAGCATCCAGGTGCCCGGCACGAGCTCGAACGCAGGCAGGGGCTCGTCGTCGCCTGCATCGGCCCGGACCACGTAGGTCGGCGCGCGCGGTGCGTCGATGGCGCTCTTGGGCATCCAGGCCTTGGTCGGATCGGTACCGAAGCGCTGCGGCTCCTCCAGCTGCAGGGGCGCCGGGTCCACCGTGACCCGCTCGATGGCCCCCGCGACGCCCCCCGCATGCAGGCACAGCCATACCAAACCCACTAGCCGCGACAGCACCCGTACGCTCATGGTCTCCTCCTGGTGACGAGGCTCATCAAGAGTATAGGCACCCCTGCGCGCCCTCTGCACGCCGCGCGCACCGTTTCGATCCGGGGCAATATTCCCGCAGGCGTCGGACATTATTGCCGCAGGCCTGGGACACTGCGTCACTTATTCGAGGCCACCACACCCGTAGGCTGTCTTCAAAGGGCGGAAAAGCGCTCTGTCTTTGCTCTCTTGGCTCGCTGAAGGTCGGGATTTCGAGTCGTCCATGGCCTGAGAAACCCAGGCTCGTCACTGCAGAGGATGACGCTCATGAACAGAATCCGCCGGATGTTCCTTCCATTAGCCCTGGGATGCTGCGCCGGGGTGTCTGCGGCCACGCAGGCGCCCTCTGGGGCACAGCTGTTCCGTGAGCACGGCTGTACCAGCTGCCATGGTGCCGAGGGGATTCATCCAAGCGCCCGGTATGCCCCCGTGCTCCGAGGCAAACCGGCCGAGTATCTCCTGGAACGAGCGTTGCAGATCTTCTCCGGCCAGGGAACGTCTGCGAACGCCGCCTTCATGCACGAGCAGTTCTGTATCGGCGACCGGCCTGCCGAGGGTTGCGATCCGGTGCCCAGCGCGGACGAACTGGCCGTCATCGTCCGCTGGCTCGGCGGTGAGACCCGGCCACCGGCGAAGAAACGCACTCCCCAGGGCCTCTATGCGACCAGCGTGCAGGCCTATCACAGGCTCCAGGAGCTGGGCGACCACGCCGTGCTCATCGACGTGCGCACCCGACCCGAGGTGGCCTTTCTGGGGATGCCGACCCTGGCTCGGGCGAACATACCGTTCATGCTCCTGGACACCGGATCCTGGGACGAAAAACGCTCCACCTTCAAGATGGTTCCCAACGACCGGTTCGTGGCTCGGGTCGACGCGCTGATGGAGCGGCTGGATCTGCACAGGAACGATCCAGTGTATCTCATGTGCCGCTCCGGTAGCCGCAGCGCCAAGGCCGCCGCACTACTCCATGCCAACGGCTACACACAGGTCTATACCGTCGTCGATGGTTACGAGGGAGACAAGGCCGAGTCCGGACCCCACAAGGGCAGGCGCGTGGTCAATGGATGGAAGAACAGCGGTCTTCCCTGGACCTACAGGCTCGACAAATCGGAAATGGACTTCCACTGAAGTCCCGCCGGGCGGGCCGGCCGAATGCGGCCGGCCTGGCACCCGCCCCATGTACCGGCGCCGTGCACAGCACAAGGCTGCACCCCTGCATCGGCATCCGGACGCACTCCTTCGGAGGAGAGACGTCATGAACCACCCCCCCTTGTCCCCAATCCGCTCCCCTTTCGTGGTCCTGCTCAGCAGCTCCCTGCTGGCGTTCGTGCCGGCATCGGAAAGCGCCGATGCCCCCTGTCCCCCGCGCTATGAGACCGTGGCCCAACACGCCCTGCAAGGCGACCGTAGCGCGGTTTCCCTGCTCGGTCCCTGTTACACCTACAGCCGCGAACAAGGGCTACCCCTCGAACAAGCCTCCGACAGTGTCCGCACCGCCGCCGAACGCGGGCTGGCGGCCGCCCAGTTCGTCTGGGGCATGATGCTGCTCACTGGCGATGGGGCCACCGAGGACACGGCAGCGGCCATGGTCTGGATCCAGCGGGCCGCAGCCCAAGGAAATCAGCAGGCCGCCAGCCTGATGGACTACGTCCTCAACCACGACGAACCCTTGGCCTGCTGAACGGCCCGCTTTCGGCTCGCAGGATGGCCACGCTGCGCTTTGCCCATGCTGCGATCTGAACGGATCGCCTCAGCGCCAGCGTTTGAAACGGTGAAAATCGGGCGGGCGTTTTTCCAGGAAGGCGTCGCGCCCCTCGTGGGCCTCGTCGGTGGTATAGAACAGGGCCGTGGTGATTCCGGCCAGCTCCTGGATCCCGGCCAGCCCGTCGGTGTCGGCGTTGAAGGCGGCCTTGAGCGCGCGCAGGGCGGTGGGACTCAGGCGGAGCATCTCCCGGCACCATGCCACCGTCTCGGCCTCCAGGCGGTCCAGCGGCACCACGGCGTTGACCAGCCCCATGGCCAGCGCCTCCTGTGCGTCGTACTGGCGGCAGAGGAACCAGATCTCCTTGGCCTTCTTGAGGCCTACCGTGCGCGCCAGCAGAGATGCACCGAGACCTGCGTCGAAGCTGCCCACCCGGGGGCCCGTCTGGCCGAAGCGGGCGTTGTCGGCCGCAATGGTGAGATCGCACACGAGTTGCAATACGTTGCCACCCCCGATGGCGTAACCGGCCACCATGGCCACCACGGGCTTGGGCAGACGACGGATCTGCATCTGCAGGTCGAGCACGTTGAGGGACTCGTCGCCCCGTGCATCGGCATAGCCCCCGTGTCTGCCACGCACGCGCTGGTCTCCGCCCGAGCAGAAGGCCCGATCGCCCGCTCCGGTGAGGATGGCCACGCCGACCTCGTCACAGGACCGCACGTGGGCGAAGGCCTGTATCAGTTCGTCCACCGTCTCCGGCCGAAAGGCGTTGTGCACCTCGGGGCGGTCGATGGTGATACGCGCGATCCCCTCGGCCTGCTCGTAACGAATGTCCGTGAAGCTGAACCCCGGTACGGGTTGCCATTCCATGTTCATTCCGCTGCCTCCGCCCATCGCCAGCAGGACCGGCGCGCCGCCAGGCTGCGTTCGGCATCGATCTGCACGTCGATGAGCACAGGGCCGCCAGCCGAACGCCAAGCCAGGATCGCCTTGGCGGCCTCTTCACCACTTGCCACGCGGCGATACGGGATCCGAAACAGCTGTGCGGCCTGCTCCAGCGACCAGGGCTGGGGCGTGCGCCACAAGCGCTCATATTCGGGTAGTTCCGCCTGCGGGAGCAGGCCGAAGATCCCACCCCCGCCATTGGAAAAGACCACCGTGGCCACGGCGCGTCCCCCAAGCAGTCCCAGGCCGGTGAGATCGTGCAAGACCGCCAGGTCTCCGACCAGGGCAACCACGCCCTCCTCTCCCGCCGCAGAGAGCCCGGCTGCCAAGGAGAGATTGCCGTCGATGCCGCTGACACCGCGCTGGCCGAAGAACTGCAGGCGACTGCCCCCGCCACTGAGCACGGCATCCACGTCACGCACCACCAGTGCGTTGCCGCAATAGACCGACGTGTCGTCCAACAGCGCGGGCAGCCGCCGCAGCACCTCCCATTCTAGGGGCAGTGCGCCGGCGTGCTCTTCCAGCCATTCGGCCACCCGGCACTCCTGGGCCAGGAAGCCGGAGGTCCACGCCTTGGCGACGGGATCGCGTACGGAGGCCGCCAATGCCTCGCACAGCCACGCCGGGCTGGCGTGCACCACCTGTCCTGCGCAGTGCTCCGGGTCGGGCCAGTCACCGGCCTCCACCACCAGCCAGTGCTCCGCTTCGCGATGCATACGCAGGTAACGGGCCAGGGCCACGGAGACCGGCGCGGCTCCGAAGCGCAGCACCCACTCCGGGCGCGCGGCGTGGGCCCAGCGCCGGCCACGCAGGAAGAGGTCGTAGTGGCCAAGAACGAAGGTCCGGTCGTGACCGCCGTAACGCAGCCCCGACAAAGGGTCGGCCAG
>JALVEU010000055.1 GCA_027030565.1 Gammaproteobacteria bacterium
GGTCGGATGCCCAGACCATCGCCAGGCTCGCTCACGACCACGGATGCCTGGTGATCGCCGATACGGTGACCTCACTCGGCGGTATCCCCTTGTGCGTGGACGACTGGGGGCTGGATGCGGTGTATTCGGGTACCCAGAAGTGCCTGTCCGCACCGCCGGGGCTCTCACCGGTGACCTTCAGCGAACGGGCCGTGGACAAGATCCGCAGACGCAAAACCCGGGTCCAGAGCTGGTTCCTGGATCTGAACCTGGTGCTGGGCTACTGGGGTGGCGGCGGCAAACGCACCTACCATCACACCGCACCCGTCAATGCCCTGTACGCCTTGCACGAGGCTCTACTGCTGCTCCACGAGGAGGGCCTGGAAAACGCCTGGCAACGCCACCGCGAGCAACACGAGCGCCTGCGGCAGGGGCTCGAGGCCCTCGGCCTGGAACTGCTCGTGGCCCCGGAGCACCGGCTGCCCCAGCTCAATGCGGTGCGCGTGCCCCCCGGCATCGACGAGGCCGCAGTGCGAGCTGCGTTGTTGCGCTCTTACGATCTGGAGATCGGCGCCGGGCTCGGTCCTCTGGCCGGCAGGATCTGGCGAATCGGGCTCATGGGTCACACCTGTCGGCCCGACAACGTACGCCGCTGCGTGGAGGCCCTCGGGACCGTACTCGTCGAAGCGGGCTTCCCGGCCGATCCGCAGCGTGCCAAGGCTGCCATAGAGGCAGCCTGAGCCCCGCTCACGGATGCCGGAGACGCTCCACGGCCGAGCTCTCCTCGGCCTGGTGTTGGCGCTCTTGGTCTCGGCCTGTGGGCGCGCGGACCCAGATCCCCACCCCCCCAATGCCCCCACAGCGGACCTGGAGCGGCGGTATCAGCAGGCCAGGGACGCCTCACACCGGGGTGACTATGCCGTCGCCTACTGCATTCTGCGTGAGCTCGCCGAACAGTATGACGATCCCCGGGCTGCATTCCTCCTCGGATGGATGTATCACAACGGATACGGCCTGGCCATCGACGACGAGCAGGCCATCGCCTGGTGGACGAAGGCCGCCCGCCACGGACACGCAGACGCCTGGTATGCGCTCGGCCAGCTCATGGAGCTGGACACCAAGGACAAGGCCCGTAAGGCCAAGGCGCTGGACTACTATCTCGAAGCCGCCCGGCTCGGTCACGAGGACGCGCAACAGTGGCTGCGGCATCGCCTTGCGCACCTCAAGCCGGACCCGCGCCTGCTCGACGCCTTGCAGAAAGAGTGGCGGGTGTTCGGCCCCACACGCAAGATCAAGGCCCGGGCCGCCAACCTGCGCGCCAAGCCGAGCACCAAGGCCAAGCGCCTGCGCACGCTCCCCAAGGGGACTCCGGTGGTGGTCATCGGCGCGCTCGGGCGCAAATGGCGCAAGGTGGGCGTACCTGGCACCCGCCTCACCGGCTGGATCTATGCCCCGCTGCTGGACTGAGCGCTAGCCAGATACTTCTCCAGCCCACGCAGCCGGCGGCGGCGTTGCTCCCGCTTGAGCAGCAGGATGCGGCTCACGTAGTTGCGTGCCTGTTTGGGCAGGTAGGGCTCCAAGCGTTCGAACAGCGGCGGGTCCGCCTGGGCCTTTTTCTTGGCCCGCATCACCGCCCCGAAGCCCGCGTTGTAGCTGGCGAAGGTGAGCAAGAGCCGATCCCGTGTGGGCACGGGATAGTCCCATTTCCGGTACAGATAACGGTCGTAGAAGATGCCGGCCGCGATGTTCCACTCTGGATCGTACAGGTTCTCGATGACCGGATTGAGCTTGCGAATCTCCCTGAACGTGGAGGGCAGGATCTGCATGATGCCGATGGCGCCGGTCTTGCTTCGCGCCTTCGGATTGAGCCCCGACTCCGCGATGCCCTGTGCCTTGAACCACTGCCAGTCGAACAAGGGACCGAAATACCGCTTCGTGTATTTTCTAAAGTACCGGTCGTACCGATCGGTCCAGACACGGGAATGGACGCTTGGCGCCTCTTTCGCCCATGCCACTGCAGCGAGCAACACCAGCGCGCAGACGAGCACGCCCCTGAGCATCAGTTCAGACCCAGACCGATGACCAGGCCCAGGGCCGTACCGATACCGATGAAGATGCCCATGACCATGAGCCCAACCGCAATGTTGCCCTTGGCCAGCTCGTCACCGATCTTGAACGACACGGCGCGATTGAACAGCTTGCAGCCGAGCCACATGAAGGCCAGGGTGAGCACGCCACCCATGATGGCGTAGAGAAAATTGAGGACCAGGGGATCCACCGTATCGGTCACTTCACGCTCCTTGCTCGATCTCGTTGCTCCGCGGCGGGAACTCGTCCTTACCCGGCACCCCGCCCCCAGCGACGCTCCTCGATGCGCCGTCGCAGCTCGCGCATGCCCACTTCCAGGGCCTTGGCCCGGTACTTGGAAGCCGCGAAGTGATAATAGTTCAAGCGGCAGGGAACCGGCGCATGGATGCCGGGCCGACGGGATTCCTCGAAGTCGACCCACGCCAGGATGGGCAGGTCGTTCTGCAGGGTGTTCACACAGACCCAGGCCCGATCCTCGAGGATCAGCTCCACGCCGTGCATGCCTTCCAGCGACAGCCGTATGGGCGAGCCCAAACGGCGGCGCGCGCGGCGCCAGAGATTGTAATGCTCGGCCTCGAGCCGGTCCGGGCGCTGGGCCAATGCGGGCATGTCGTGGATGCGAGACATGACCCTGGCGATTATAGCCGTTCCACATCGTTGCCCACGCGGCCCGACGTCCGGCTCAGCGGGTGAGGCTGGCGAAGAGCATGGGCAGCTTCTCGGGCAGCCGTTCCACGTGGTCGATGATGGTGTAGTGATTCACGCCGAAGATGCGCTGCACGTACTGGTCCGCGTTGGGGTCCAGTGTGAGACAGTAGGTCGTGATCCCCCGGGTGTGGAGCTCTTCCGCCGCCTTCTTGGTGTCGTGACGTAGGTACTGCGGGTCACGCTCGTCGATGTCTGCCGGCTCCCCGTCCGTGACCAGCAGCAGGAGCTTGCGCCGTTCCGGGCGCCGGGAGAGATGCCAAGCCGCATGGCGCATGGCGGCACCCATCCGGGTGGAGAGGCCGCCCTGCATGCCGGCCAGCCGGCTCTTCACCTCGTCGTCGAAGGGCTGCTCGAAGTCCTTGAATCGATAGTAATGGACGTCGTGTCTGCCATCGGAGGCGAAGCCGTGGATGGCGAAGGCGTCTCCGATCCCGGAGATGGCCATGGAAACCAGCGCACAGGCCTCCTTGGTGAGCTCCAGCACGGTCTTGTCACTGTCGCCGACCTTCTCGTTGGTGGACTCGGACAGATCCAGCAGGATCACGATGGCCAGATCGCGCTGATTGATCACGTGCCGAATCATCACGCGGGGATCGGGTTGGCGCCCCATGCGGATGTCGATCATGGCATCGACGGCCAAATTGATGTCCAGGTCGTCTCCGTCCTCCAGCTTGCGCTGGCGCGTGACCCCCTCCGGCCGCAACCGGTCGATGATTTGCTTGATGCGGAAGGTCACGGGCTTGTAGGCGGCGAGGATCCGGTCGATGTCCTCGGGGTTGCCCCGCGGCTGACGCCGCTCGTACACCGTCACCCAGTCGGGGCGGTGTAGCTGCACCTGGTAATCCCACTCGTGATAGTGATAGGGGTCCGAGACGGGCTCCTTGCCCTCCATCTCGTTGTAGCTCACCCCCTCGTCCTCGTACGGGAAGAGTTCGGAGGACAGGACCCAGATCTCCTGGGCATCGTCGCCGGCGGTCTCCACGTCCACCTCGTTGACGAACTCCATGACCGAGACGTGCTTACGCACCTGGCGCTGACTGGCCGGTACGTACTCGACGCTGTCCTGCCAGGCGAGCTCATCGAAGTCCCACAGGAAACGGTTGTCGTCGCGGTACGGGATGCGGATCTTTTCCAGCACGCGCAGGCTTGGGACGGCCCGCCTCGCGGCCAGCTCGTTGTAGATCTCCAGGCCCAGATGCCAGGAGGCCTGCGTGTCCTCCATGCGCTCCTCGATCTGCGCATGGAAGCGGGCCACGATGGCGTCCATGTCGGCATCGCCCGTGCGCACGGTGGGATCCGAGAGCGCCAGGGCCACGCGCTCCAGCAACGAAATCGACGGGTGCTCCGGGCTCTCGCTGTGCTCGACGGCCATGAGCCGCCGCCACAGGGTCCCCAGTCCCGGGAAGTCCCGTGCCGCGCAGTACTCCACGCGTGCGTCCTCGGCCAGCCCGATGAACCACATCTGTGCGGGCGAGAGCGCCTCGGCGGAGATGGGCTCGTGCGTATACATCATGTGGGCCGCCATGTGAGCGGCCATGGCCCGGTAGACGTCCAGTCCCTTCACGTCCGCCACGTCGTCCACGGCGTCGGGCAAATGCAGCACGCGCGCCTCCAGGTAGGGCCGGAAGCCCTCATAGTCGGCGGCCGAAGGGCGCAGGAAGAAGTCCCGACCCCAGAGTGCCCGCAGGTAGAAATTGAGCTTGCGCTGCACGTCCACGAACAGCGTGCCGCGACGCTCCTTCTGGAGCATGGCCCGGCTGTCCTCGGTCTGCAGCGAGAAGTACCGGATCTGGCCCTCGAAGTCCCGCTTGTAGGCCTGGGCGCCGAAGTCCGCCCAGCGGCGCAGTCCGGACAACGTCAGCTTGGACAGCAGCTCGTCGATGTGCATCAGCATGTAGCGCAAGCCTCGCGGGGCGCGTGCCGACATGCGATGGACCAGGGCCAGATACCCCCGCAGCAACTCCGGATCACCCAGGCGCCGCGCGGCCGTGGGCAGGCTGGCGAACAGCAGCGCGATGACCTCCCCGGAAGTCATGGAGGAGAGCTTCATGGCCGCGGTGACCACATCGGTGATGATGTCGTCGCCGCACTCCTTCACCACCGCCGGCATCTCCTCGATGTAGGACACCAGCAACTCCTTGCCGCGGCCCAACTCGCACAGCGCCCGCGCACCGTCCAGCCAGGCCTTGA